>JAAYJG010000077.1 GCA_012523055.1 Ruminiclostridium sp.
ACGGTTTCCGCTGCGCCGCACACCCCTGGCTGAAACCGATATCTTGCCCAACTCATCGGAGAGCACCGTCAGTATTTTGTCATAATCCCCTGCTGCTACTTCCCGGACAACCACTCCCCTGGTTTTGATGTACGCCATTTTTCACCATCCATTAAGGGTTCCGAACCCGCTTCGGTCATAAAATCGGGTTTTTTATCGGTGATGTCCCTGTATTGCATGAAGTATTCGATATTCCCGGTGTTTTTAAACATCTGCCACATCAAGTTCCGTATCATATTATCCCCCCAGTATTTTCTGCCCTTATTTTTCGCAGATTAAAAAACTTTATGTATACCAATTCGTTCCTGTTCATGTTTCAGGAGAATTGATCCTAAGAGATGCTGATACTGGGGAATAGTGCAGTTTACTTTTTCAGCGGCCTTGATACCTCACAGTTGTGGCTTTCCGATGCCAGGATTTACCGATGATACAGCTTTTTTGTCTGGTATTGGGGTTCACAGGTTATATTGATCCCCAGCTTCTGGAACACATTTTCATCGACCCTGGACAAAATCACGGTGGAGTGTGCTTCACAGCCCTTCAGTCTGGGAAGCTGCTGCATGGCCAAAGCTGCTGTGGGGTTTGTAGCCGCACAGATGGACAGGGCAATCAGGATCTCGTCGGTATGCAGGCGCGGGTTGTGATTTCCCATATGCTTTGTCTTCAAAACCTGTATGGGCTCGATGACAATGGGGGATATCAAATGAATATCATGGTGAATTCCGCCCAGCTCTTTGAGTACATTTAGTAAAAGAGCCGCAGAAGCGCCGAGCAGGTCTGTGGTTTTCCCGGTGATGATACGTCCGTCATGAAGCTGAATGGCAACCGCCGGGCCATTGGTGGAATTTGAACGAGTTATGGCTGCATCAATCACAGGACGATCCTTGGAGGAGATCTCCAACTGATTCATCAGAAGCTCCAACCGATACACTTCAGCCCGCTCGGATAATCCTTGGCGAAGCATGCAGCGGGCACTATAGTATCGGCGGATAATCTCCTGTTTGGAAGCTTCGCACACAGCCTCATCATCTGTGATGCAATACCCGGCCATATTGACACCCATATCGGTAGGGCTTTTATAAGGGGATTTCCCCGAGATCTTAATGAATATATCCTTCAGCACCGGATAGATTTCAACGTCCCTGCTGTAATTGACGGTTGTGTTCCCATATGCCTCCAGGTGAAACGGATCTATCATCGTAACATCGTTCAAATCCGTGGTTGCCGCCTCATAGGCAAGGTTTATGGGGTGCTTCAGCGGAAGGTTCCAGATGGGGAAGGTTTCAAACTTGGCATATCCGGCTTTTATCCCCCGTTTATACTCATGATAAAGCTGTGACAGACAGGTTGCCATCTTTCCGCTGCCCGGCCCGGGAGCTGTAATGATAACGAGGGAACGGGTGGTTTCAATATAATCATTTTTGCCATACCCGTCATCGCTGACGATCAGTGGAATATTGGAAGGGTAATCCTGTATGGGGTAATGTCTGAACACTTTAATACCGAGGCTTAACAGGCGTTTCTGAAACAAATCGGCCGTCGCCTGGGATCTGTAGTGGGTGATGACAACGCTTCCAACATACAGGCCAATATCGCGGAAGGCATCGATCAGCCGCAATACATCCAGGTCGTATGTAATTCCCAGATCTCCGCGGCGTTTGTTTTTCTCGATATCATCTGCATTGATGGTGATCACAATCTCGGCCTGTTCTTTTAACTCAAGAAGCATTTTCACTTTACTGTCCGGTTTGAAGCCGGGCAACACCCTGGAGGCATGATAATCATCGAAAAGCTTTCCGCCAAACTCCAGATACAGCTTCCCGCCAAAAAACGCGATCCGCTCGAGAATCTTCTGTGATTGCAAATGGAGGTACTTGTCATTGTCAAAGCCAACCCTATTCATAGTTTTCTCCCATTACAGCATTATAATTGATGTAGGCAATGTAATCCTGATTTCACAGTATCCACTGGAATATCTTCGAATTTCATAAAATGAAACCCTTCATGCATCACAATGAGGTTCTGCAGCCAAACCAGTAAGGTTCTTCATCGAGAAGCACCTGAAACAATTCATAACAACACACAAGCGTCTCACAGACGGAGACGCTCGCTTTGCAGGTGCCCTTCTAAGTATACCATTCGATCCCGTTCCAAAACAAGGGGGTCTTCACTTAGTTTTTGTAACCCAGCTCTCCCAGCATGAAATCGCTGTTGCGCCAGTCGTCCTTTGTCTTCACCCACAGCTTCAGGAAAATTTTTGATCCCAAAAGATTCTCGGCATCCTGCCGGGCCAGGGTTCCTATCCTTTTGAGCATCTCACCGTTTTTTCCGATAATAATACCCTTATGGCTGTCCTTTTCACAATAAATGTTCGCATGGATCTCCAAAAGGTCCTTCTCTTCGTTTTCCTTGAAATGAATCACTTCAACACCAACGCCATGCGGAATCTCATCACTGATCAAAAGAAGGATCTTCTCTCTGATCATCTCCTGAACCAGCACCTTCTCAGGCTGATCGGTCAGCATATCTTCCGGAAAAAAGGCTTCACCCTCGGGCAGCAGTTTCACGATTTCCTGCATGACCTGTTCCTTTGTCTGCGGTTGAATCGCACTGACAGGAATAATCTGCTCGAAAGCCATCGCCTGGCTGTATTCCTGTATCAGAGGCAGCAGCCTTGGCTTTTCCACAAGATCAACCTTATTCACCAGAAGAATCACGGGGGTATCCACCTTTTTCAGCTCATCCAGGATCCTGGCATCACCGGGGCCAATGCTCCTGTCGGTTGCCTCAACCAGGTAAACAATCACATCCACTTCCTTCAGCGTGTTCATTGCAGACTTCACCATGAAGTCTCCCAGTTTGTTTTTAGGTCGATGCAGACCTGGAGTGTCCATGAACACAACCTGATAATCCTGCGTGGTGACAATGGTCTTGATGGTGTTCCGGGTGGTCTGAGGCTTGTCGGACATGATGGCTATTTTTTCCCCGGTTAACAAATTCAGCAGCGTCGATTTTCCAACATTCGGCCTGCCAATGATGGCAACAAAACCTGAATGAAATCCCATATGATTATTCCTTTCAAACTGTGTATTCTGTGCATTGGAAATACTGTTCCATTGTGGTATTTATGCCCGTAGATACAGCTCTCTGTTAAGCTTTGATCAAAGCATCTTTGGTAAAGGCATTTGGCAAAATATCATTCATGCTGTATTCTTTATAATCCCCATTTCTGTTCGCGCAAATCAGCCGGATGCCATTCACAGCAAACTCTGCGATAACCTGTCGGCATATCCCGCAGGGGAATGTTAGATCCTCACTGTCACTGGCGATCGCGATGGCGGTGATTGTGTTCTGACCCGCGGAAACAGCCTTTACAATGGCAGTTCGCTCTGCACAAATTGCCGCGCCATAGGAAGCATTTTCGACATTACACCCGGTAAAAATTTCGCCATCTGGCGTTAATACAGCCGCTCCAACGTGAAACCCGGAATAAGGCACATAAGCAAATTCCCTGGCCTGCAATGCTTTTTCAACCAGATAATTCCACTCCATACTTTTCCCCATTTATCTCGCTCTCCTTCAACAGATCAACTCCACAATAGCCTTACTTTTGCCGCAGCTGCGGGGACCGATTTTCATAAAGTATTTGATAAAACCTGCAATGTAATTGTAATACAAAGATCGGAAAGAAACAACTGCCGGTTACTACTCAGAGACCACCCGCTATCTTTATTGGAGTGTGAATACAAACAACTGCGGTGTAGAGTTCTCTTATATCGGTGCTTTCTCTTGTTTGACCGTTCACCGGCGTGATATAATTCGGTATATATGGTAATAGGTTGGAAAACCCTTTGCTGAAACCGGAGGCAGGCCATGGAAGAAATAAGAATCGTAGAATATGATCATTCTCTAGCTGAAAAGATAGCCGACATGTGGGGTAAAAGTGCAGATGGCTGGAATGGCATGAATATGGTCAAAACGACCGATGCGATCATCCGTGAGCACAACAATTCCTTTCACCTGAATGTATATCTCGCGTTAAATTCCTGTGATGAGGTTGTGGGATACTGCAGCCTGGACAGATATACCCGGGATGAAAATGCCCTTTACATTAATCTGTTAAATGTCAGGCCTGATTATCACGGCAGGAAAGTGGGCAAAATGCTGGTTCTGGAATGTGTCAGGCGTACGGTGGATCTGGGCTGGCCACGGGTGGATCTGAACACCTGGCCCGGAAACACAAAAGCGGTTCCGCTGTACAAAAAATGCGGATTTTTCTGGGAAAAACGAGATGATACAACCCATTTGATGAATTACATACCGACGGTATTGAAAACCGAAGCCCTGAATGATTTTTTTAAGGATGCACACTGGTATGAGGATTCCCAAAGGATCATTGAGGTGAAGCCCGACGGCAGAAACGAAAACGGGTTTGATTATTTTGAATACAGCTGGGAGCACTCCGGCAAACGGCTTCGTGTTGAATTTGAGAGAACCGGCAGGGGCATACGGTTGATCGAAACCGATGACTACCTGATCTCTGCCGAAGTTGAGCAGCATGAGCTGGTCTTCGGTATGGATTATGCCGTCACCTGAGATGGAGATACAATTGCATTACCGCCTGTGTTCCTGATTTTTTCACAGGAGAATTTAGACTCAGCGATGCTGCGGGATCTTAAAAATATTCAGTTCGATTTTAAAGGAGAAAAACATGAAGATCATTGACGCGCATATCCATTTTTCCAATATCGAAAGCTTTAAACAAACTGCCAGAGATCTGTCTTTTCTGGATTATTCAAAGGCAGGCTTTATGAAACAGTTCAGGGAAGCCAACGTAATGCTCGCTATTGGCATGGGTTTATCAGAACAAGCCCCGGACGGGTTTCCTGATCAGACATCGCCAAACCCGATGCTGCTCGATCTCGAAGATATGCCCGGGGGAATAGTCTTATGCCCTGGAATCAATCCGCTGAACCTTCAAAGCGCGGCGGTGGAAGAACTGAAAAGAATAGAGGCGATGCTCTCTGCTCCGAATACAGTTGGGATCAAAATATACGCGGGGTATTATCCCTTTTATGTTCATGATGAAGTCTATGAGCCCATATACCGTCTGGCAGAGGAATACAATCTTGCCATCGTAATTCATGGCGGAGCAACGTATTCCGATCGCTGCTGCCTGAAGCATTCCCATCCGCTGGAGGTCGATCAACTGGCTGTCAGGCACAGGCATTTGAATTTTATTATTGCTCATATGGGTGACCCCTGGGTGATGGATACAGCTGTGGTTGTATCAAAGAATGAAAACGTTTTTGCCGATCTGTCGGGGTTGATTGTTGGCGACGAGCAAAAGATATGGAAAAACCGAACCAACCGGTTAATGCTGGATCATTTTAAGCAAGCGCTGGATTATGCCGAAAGATATGACAAGTTCCTTTTTGGTTCGGATTGGCCCTTAGCACCGGTCATGCCCTATATTGAGTTTGTGCGGGATCTGATCCCGGAAGAATATCATGCAAATGTTTTTTATCAAAACGCCCTCCGGGCATTTCCAAAATTGAAAAACTTGATCGGGTAGGTTTAGCAGATAGTTTTAAATTTACGGTAATTGAAGTACGCAATCGTCAGGCAAAGAACAGCAGGCAACCGGCAGGTTGCCTGTTTTGTTACGCTTGCGTCCTGGTCAAATATTTTTTGCAAAGTATGCTTGACATTTTGTGCAAAGCATACTATACTAAAATTGCAAAGTATACTTTACAACAAATACAATCAGAATAAGGAGGTTTCCCGTGAAAACAAGAATTCCTGAATTGCGCAAGCAGCATAAGCTGTCCCAGGAAGAACTGGCCTTTGCGGTAGGAGTAACCAGGCAGACCATCACCTCTTTGGAATGCGAAAAGTATACAGCATCCCTTGTGCTGGCTTATAAAATAGCGAAGTATTTTGGACTTTCCATAGAGGAAGTATTTGATTTTTCAGATGTGGAGGAAATATGATATGGAGAAATTCAAGACAAAGGTTCAAAGAAGGGTGACCATACTGGCTTTAACCGCCATTTTCACTTCCATACTTTACCTGCTCCTTGTCACAGGCTTATTGATGGATACGCCTTCAGTCCCCAATTTCATCAAGGGCTTCAATATGGGTGCCTTTTGCGGGGTTGAACTGATTTTAATCTTCTTTACCGTGAAGTCTTTTGTTTCGATGAAAAACGAAGCCACATTGAAGAAACTGTACATTGAAGAAAATGATGAGCGCAGAAAAATGATTATGGAAAAGACCGGAGCTTTTGGAATGGTACTGTTTATTCTTATATCTGCGATTGCAACCATTGTAGCAGGTTTTTTCAACGAAACGGTTTTCTATACCCTTCTTGGCACCACAATGCTTGCTTCGTTGATCCGCGGGGCATTTAAGCTGTATTACTTTAAAAAACTTTAATTTTCTGGAGGAAATATTGATGGAAAAGATTCAAAAAAACAAACACTCATCTATCGGCCTCATCCTTATAGGCCTCGCACTGACGTTAAAAAATTTACTGGCACTGCCTGAACTCTTCATCGGGCTTGGGGTGGGAGCAGGCTTGGCCTTTGAGATAATTGGTTTAATCAACAACCGACGCGGTCACAATTGTGTGAAAGAAGCAAAGCTTGCTTTTCTTAGAAAAGTCACAGGACGTTCCACCCCGTAAAACGAATTCGCTCTGCCAGAAGGAGCACTTCGCAAAGCAAAGGTGAGCGAATCCCAGCAATAACTCCACTTTTTAGTCCATTGCATCGAAACTGGAGGAAATCATATGAATAAGAAACTGCAAAAACTGCCGATCCCATTCAATATAACCGGTTTACTCTTGTTCACTGTAACAAGGTTATTGCGCAATTCATTTCTGACTTCTGGCTGGGCTTTATGGAAGGATTCTCAATCGTATGGATAGTGACAGGCACAGTGTTTATTCTTTGGAGTCTGAGTAAAAAAAGATTCAGAGTGCAACCATGATGCCGCAGATTGATACCTCTTTTAGCCTTGTACAGTTCGCTAAAGAATCAGTGAAAAAGGAAGCATTCTCTATGATAAGAGAAGCTTCCCTTTTTTATGGTGTGTGGTAAGTAATACGCCAGAGTGTCACATTATTGCACTTTTATCAGTAATTGCTCACCCTCGGCATCGATCACTGCTGTATCGCCTTCATGAACCTCTCCGGAGATCAGCTTCCTGCCCAGATCGGTCTCGACCACCTTCTGGACGAACCTCTTCAATGGCCTCGCGCCATATGCGGGGGAATAGGACAAATCCAGAATTCTGTCCTTCGCAGGCTCCGTGATCTCCAGCTTGATATCTCTGTCAGAAAGCCTTTCGCGCAATTCATCCAGGATCAGATCGATAATGCGGAACATTTCCCGCCGTCCAAGGGGCTTGAACAAAACCACATCATCGACACGGTTCAGGAACTCAGGCCTGAAATGCACCTTCAGCGAATCCATCACCATATTCTTGATTTCATCTGAAAAGTCTTCCCCATCCGATGCCGCTTCGAGCAGGATCGAACTGCCAATGTTCGAGGTCATAATCACCACGGTGTTTTTAAAGTTCACTGTCCGACCCTGGCTGTCGGTTAATCGGCCGTCATCGAGCAGCTGAAGCAGAACATGAAAAACATCGGGATGAGCTTTCTCAATTTCATCAAACAGCACCACAGAATAGGGCTTGCGTCGGATAGCCTCGGTCAGCTGTCCGCCTTCCTCGTACCCCACATAGCCCGGAGGCGCGCCAATCAGCCTTGCGACCGAATGCTTTTCCATATACTCGCTCATATCGATGCGCACCATGTTTTCTTCACTGTCAAACAATGCTTCCGACAAAGCTTTCGCCAATTCTGTTTTTCCCACACCGGTAGGGCCTAAAAAGATGAATGAACCAATGGGCTTTGACAGATCCTTCAGCCCTGCTCTGGCCCTCAACACCGCATCAGCTACAGCCTTTACTGCTTCATCCTGACCGATGACCCGCTGATGCAGGATGCTGTCAAGGTGCAGCAGCTTTTCCTTTTCCTGCTCCACCAGCTTCGCAACAGGAATCCCGGTCCATTTTGCCACAATCTCCGCGATTTCCTGCTCGGTGACTTCTTCCTTCAAAAGCTGCCTTCCTGCGTCAGCCTGGCGCTTTTTATATTCCTCCATCTGCTTTTCCAGCTCGGGCAACCGTCCATGCTTCAGCTTGGCCAGGGTTTCCAGATCGTAAACCCTTTCGGCCTTCTCGATATCCAGTTTTACCTGCTCAATCTCCTCCTTCAGATCCTTTTCCTTCTGGATGAAGCTCTTTTCCATTTCCCATTGGGCTTTCATACCCTCAGCTTCCTGTTTCAGGCTGCGAACTTCCTGATCAAGCATGTTTCTTCTCTCGGCAGAACCTTTATCGGTCTCTTTGCTGAGCACCTGCTGTTCAATTTCATATTGCATGATCTTCCGATTGATCTCATCCAGCTCATAAGGCATGCTGTCTATCTCCATCCTGAGCATGGAGGCGGCTTCATCCATCAGATCTATGGCCTTGTCGGGCAGAAAACGCTCGGTAATATACCGGTTGGATAAAACCGCGCAGGCAATAATGGCACTGTCGGTAATGCGAACGCCGTGATGGATTTCAAACCTCTCCTTCAGCCCTCTGAGAATAGAAATGGTATCCTCCACCGTTGGCTGATCGACCATGACTGTCTGGAACCGTCTTTCCAGTGCCGCATCTTTTTCAATATATTTTCGGTATTCGTCCAATGTGGTTGCACCAATACAATGCAGCTCGCCGCGGGCCAGCATGGGCTTCAGGATATTCCCGGCATCCATCGCCCCTTCTGCCTTTCCGGCGCCCACAATGGTGTGCAGTTCATCGATGAACAGTATGATTTGGCCCTCAGATTCAGAAATTTCCTTCAGAACAGCCTTCAGCCTTTCTTCAAATTCACCGCGAAATTTCGCGCCTGCGATCAGAGCGCCCATATCCAACGCAAAAATGGTTTTATCCTTCAGCCCCTCGGGGACATCTCCCTTTAAAATGCGCTGGGCAAGGCCTTCTGCTACTGCGGTCTTCCCAACTCCGGGCTCTCCTATCAAAACAGGATTGTTCTTCGTCCTGCGAGACAGAATGCTGATCACCCTGCGGATCTCCTGGTCTCTGCCGATAACGGGATCCAATTTGCCCAGCTTTGCAAGCTCCACCAAATCCCTTCCGTATTTTGTAAGGGCTTGATAGCCTTCTTCAGGGTTTTTGCTGGTCACCCGCTCCTTCCCGCGTATTTTGGTTAATGCCAGAAGCATTTTTTCACGATCCAGATCATATTTTGTGAAAAGCTTGCTGGACGGAGTATTTCGTTCGCTGATCATCACCAGGTAGATATGCTCCACGCTGACAAACTCATCCTTGAAAGACTTCGCCTCATCCTCTGCTTTAAGCAAAATCTGATTAAAACGCCTGGAGGCATAAACCTGGCTTACATTGGTACCATATACCCTGGGCAGCTTATCCAGTTCATGATTCAGATCGTTTTTCATTTTTTCAGTATCCACACCGCATAGCTGCAGAAGCTTTGGAATCAAACCATCCTCCTGCTCCAAAAAAGCCATGTGCAGATGTTCTCCATCCACCTGCTGGTGATCGAGCTTGATGGCAAGCTGCTGTGCCTGTACAACTGCTTCCTGCGCCTTATCAGTAAATTTTTCAAAATTCATCCTGTTCATCCTCCTTCCGGTGATCCAAATGAGCCATGGTTTATGGTCAATGATCCCTCTGATGCAGGCTGGAAAACCTGCTCCCCGTCATCCTTTACTGCTCTGTTTTTCTGAGCATTTCATAAAGCCTTTTCTGCTCATCGGTCAGGTGTCGCGGGTTCATGATTCTAACCTGAATCAGCATATCGCCACGGTTTTCATTGGGTTTGCCATAGCCTTTTCCCTGTACACGAATTTTCTGATCGCTCTGGATGCCCGCCGGTATTTTCACCATAATTGCCCCATCGGGTGACTGTACCTTCACCTCACCGCCAAGAGCCGCTACCCAGGGCGCAATATCCAGCCTTTGGATCAGGTGTTTCCCCTCCAGCCTGTACCTGCCTTCCTTAAACCGTATGATGATATATAAATCCCCGCTGGGGCCACCGCCTGTGCCGGGATGACCCTGACCGGCCAGCTTTACCCTGCCGCCTTCCGGAACCCCCCTTGGGATGCGCACCGAAAGTGTTTTTGTTCCGGCTGCGGTACGGATCGAAAAGGTGTTTTCACTGCCTTCCAACCCTTCCTCAGGGGTGATCTGCATTTCAGCCTCTATATCTTCACCGCGCATGCTCCTCCGGTTTGAGGAAAAACCTGTACGGAAGCCCTGCGTTCCCGAA
>JAAYJG010000078.1 GCA_012523055.1 Ruminiclostridium sp.
GAAACTCATCCCAATACTCGTCCAATACGTTTTTATCGCTTTTATATTGTGCCATCTGCTGGTCAAAATAGCCGATTTTAACCTTTTCACCAATGGTAAAAGAGCCATTCAGCGCAGGCAGTTTATTAACGATGGTTTTAAGGAAGGTGGATTTTCCAAGACCGTTTCCACCGATAATTCCGATCTTCTCTCCACGCCAGATGTCCAATGTAATGGATGACAGTGGCTTATCGTAACCTATCTCCAGACCCTTCGCGGAGAATACAAGCTTAACACTTGGGTATTCAGGCTGGAAATTCACATGAAAGGTTCTTGTATCTGCCAGTTCAGGAGCTTCTATTTTATCCATCCGTTCAATCTGTTTAAGCTTGGATTGGGTCATGGCCGCCTTTGTGGCCTTATAGCGAAAACGCTCTACCAGGCCGCTTAAATGAGCAATTTCTTTTTGCTGCTCAATATATTCCTTTTGCTGCTTTTCCCAGTCTATTCGCTTTTTCACCGCAAAGGCGGAATAATTTCCGATGTATTTTGTAATCCTTCCTCGTTCAATTTCATAAACCTGGCTTACGATCTTATCCAAAAATTCTCTGTCATGCGAAACGATCACAACAGCGTTTTTGTAGCTCTTCAGGTATTCCTCCAGCCATTCAATCGCGTTGATATCCAGATGATTAGTGGGCTCGTCCAATAGTAATATATCAGGCTTGCTGAGTAGCAGCCGCATAAAGGCAATCTTTGTACGCTGACCCCCGGAAAAGTCTGAAAGTGGTTTTGCTTTTTCTTCATCGGTAAAACCAAACTTCCGGATCGCGGTTTCATATTCCTTTTTGTAGCTGTAACCATCCAGCAGCCGGAACCTGTCCTGTAACAGTGAGTATTTCGTTAAAGCTTCACCGCTTGGGTTGCTCTCTATCTCTTTCAACAGCCTTTCCATACTGTTTTCAAGTTCCAGGATCGTTTGATAGGCCTTTTTCACCTCTTGTTCAAGGGTGATGGTTTCATCCTCAAAGGTAACCTGCTTCAGGTAACCGATGTCAACATTCCCCGGCTTGATGATAGCGGATTGTTCCCCGTTATCCAGTTTGGTCAGCTCATATTCGCCAACTATCAGCTTTAGGAGCGTGGTTTTACCGGAACCATTCCTGCCAACCAGCGCAATCTTTTCGCCTTTGTTTACTTCAAACTCTATACCCGACAGTATAACCGTCGTTCCAAAAGCAACACAACCGTTTGTGATCTTCAGCAGCATTGTGATTTCTCCCTTGCTCCGGAGGATTGTTAATTCATAGCTTTCGTAGTGATTTTTGGGCTCAACAGTTTTATCATGCGCCATTGCCTGGTTTATTCCTTGATATGGGCACCCAAAACAAAAGCCCTCACTATTATAACAACGGAAGCGATTGCTTGCAATCGCAACACACCCAGGATGCATGGGCGAGCAGTGCAGCGAAGCGGAACGACCAGCCCAGGTCGCATGGGCGAGCAGTGCAGCGAAGCGGAACGACCAGCCCAGGTC
>JAAYJG010000079.1 GCA_012523055.1 Ruminiclostridium sp.
TGGTTTGCAGGCGCAATTATGCTGTTTGCTGCTTTGACTGCCGTGATGAGCGTCAAAAAAAGACAGTGCATAGGGAAATAATGGTCATTTCATTTGTTGAATAATTTTGTCGTTTTAAAAATCAAAATAAATGGAGGTTAGTTTATGAAAATGCGTATTTTAAAAGCGATGTTGTCCATTGTCGTAGCGTTTAGCATGCTTGCAATAGCAATGCCGATGACAATAATCATGGCTACGGGACCTGAAGTTGAGCCCCTGTACTGGAACTTTACCGGCGATTCTGATTTTGCCGACGGAGGTACAGCACAGCTGAAGCTTGGAAGCGGTACCGCCATGAATGATGCGGGTAGTTGGCAAAAGGCTGCTCATACGAACGATGGCATTTTTGACACTGTGGGGCATCGGATTGATGCAAGTGCGCCATATGGCACTTTGGCAATTCAGACACCAATAGATCCGGCTATTGACGGCAGCAAATATGACCGTATCAAGCTGGATATCGGTGCTTTTGCCTCTGCTGCTTTTGTCGCAAAAATTTCTTTCGGCGGCGCAACGGTTGAAAATCCGGACTACACGAAGACATTTACCGTGGAACACCTCAACAGCACCGGTTTGGTAGAGTTAGACATGTCTACTATGGAAACATGGACTACTAATACCAGTATTGATTATCTGCGTATCACGGTGGTTCTTCCTGATAACTCATGGAATGGGGCAAATCGTCTGTTGGTTGACTATGTCGAAATCTGCCCGAAAGAAATTGCACCTCCTCCGGAACCGATAGGAGATATCGTCTATGATTTTACAGATGGCGACCATGACTTTAAAAAGGCATGGGATTTCGATCCGCCTACCTACAATTTGGTATATAACGATACAGAAAAAGCAATGGAAGGACAAATGCTCCAAGGCTTTGGATCTATCAGCTTGCAAAAACATTATGACCCCCCTCTTGATATCACAGTGTACAAGACGCTGAAGGTCAGTATTAAAAATCCGACGGCAAAACCCATTATGGTGTCTGTTGGTGTTTGCACTGAGGAAGACCAAAGCACAATAGAAGGCAACGAATATCCCACCCGGTTTGAAGTTGCCGGAAACAGCAATGAATATGTGGATTATTATGTTCAGGTTGCAGAAGCTGTGAATAGCTTGTGGCCTACCATGAATAATTTAGCTTACCTCCGTGTCCAGCTTTGCGTTGGTACCGGAAACATGACCCCGGGAGAGTCAATCTTTGTAAAGAAGATTGAGTTGCTTACTACAAAGACATCAGCGCCTCCGGCGGAGGTCGATCCTACCGACGTCACATTTGATTTTCTGAGTGATATTCAGGGCTTTACCGGCGTGTGGGGCAACGATACACAAGCAAGTATTGCACATGATGAAAGTGAAATGGGACTGAAAGTCACAATGATGGTGGATGGTGAGGGTGCTGCCCAATTCCAGAGAGGTTTGGATGCTCCGATTGATGGTGCAGATTACAAAACAGTCAAGATTACCCTTAAAAATACAACGGGCAAAGCACTGACCGGCGCTTTCTCATATAACCTGGACGCAGACGGTACCTATGTTGATAACCCGGAATCTCTGAACCAATTTAACATTACAGCCGACGATGGTTATGTGACCTATTACATCCAGGTCGGAGAGAATGAGCATTGGAACGCAGCGGAAGCGATTAATCTTGTTCGTTTCTATGTAGGTTACAATGATATGGTAAAAGACGGCGTTGTATATGTCAGCCGTATCGAAATCCTAACCGACAAAGAAGAAGCATCGAATAGTGGCGGAAACGAAACGACCAGCACAAGCAAAACATCCGACGTTGATACCGACAAAGATGGTGGTGTCAACACAGGGGTTGATACGTATGTTTGGTTTGCAGGCGCAATTATGCTGTTTGCTGCTTTGACTGCCGTGATGAGCGTCAAAAAAAGACAGTGCATAGGGAAATAATGGTCATTTCATTTGTTGAATAATTTTGTCGTTTTAAAAATCAA
>JAAYJG010000080.1 GCA_012523055.1 Ruminiclostridium sp.
AATGCTTCCCTGCCGGATATGCGAACAATGACCTCCTGCCGCAGATTGCTGCTGAAGGTAATGATACCGTGCAACAGTGTGTTTCCGGGTAAAATGTCGGTTTTAAAGCTTGACAGGAAAGGCAGCTTCAGCTGAAGCATCTTTTCAATGGAACGATATTCCATGGAGTATTGCTGCGGGTTTTGCTTTATCTGCGCGGGCAGATCCACACCTTCAAGCATTATCACACAGTCATTTCCATCCATTGTATAATAAATGGAGCCATTGCCAACCTGCTGGATGGGCTGTGGAGTGGGTGTGGCCAAAGGTGCCTTGGAAGGTACAGGCGTTGTGGCCGGCTTGGGAGATGGTTGTGGAGCCATTGTGGGTTCCGGCGCCTTCGTGGGCTGTGGTGCTTTGGTGGGTTCCGGTTCATTCGTGGGCTGCGGTACTTTTGTGGGTTCCGACGTATCTGTGGGCAGTGGCGCAGGTTTCAGGTCTGCGGAGTTTTCCGGGGTTTTATCAGATACAATGACGATTTGAATGCCCCCGGACACTGTTTTTACAACATAATCGGGCTGATGATCCACCTCGATCACGACATTGGCCAGATGATTCCTGGCGTCTGCCTGGGCATAACGTATCTGCTGTACCGAGCCTGCGTAAACATCCATTGCACCGGCGTTATCAATATCCGCGTTTTTAAACTGGACACACAGACGATAAAAGGGATTGCCCTCCATGGGCTTTAACACATAATGGTTTGCGATTTCCTTTGCAGAGGTTTCGATCAGAACGATTTCCCGGCCTGTTTCAGGATAATATGAGATCCTGCTGACGCTGCCCGTTACCTTTGTATCCTTTACAACAGCGCTGGTATCGGTTTTATTGCTCCATTGAATGGTGATGGTTTTGTTATCGGATTTGACTGCAACGGTATAACCAAAGCAGCCTGCGGTTTTAGAAAGGGGAACCATGATATTTCCGTTCACAGAGGCCACCGGCAGAGAACCCTCAAGCTTTTTGCCGTTCTCGTAAATGGCCTGATCTTTCTGGCTGAACTCCATGATTTTATCTCCGGAACGAACATAGGCCATCTCGGTGTTCTGATCATAACCCACCACAAGGCCGAGATAATCCTGAAAAACCTCGTGCAGCGGAACATAAGCCACACCTGCAACGACAATGCAGGGGGTTTCAGTAGGAACCCACACCCCGTTCAGCTCGAGGTTATATACCGTTCCCTTGTAGGTTGTGGTGGTGCTGCCGATCTTCACATCAACGGCCATGGCAGCATTTGAAAAAAACGCGAATAGAAAAATGAATATCAAAAAAGATAAGATTTTTTTCATTGTGATTCCCCCACAATTGTTATCTTTGGTAATGCAAAACAAAATAGCTGCTTACTTACCATTATACAACAATTCATATATTATTTCGACAGTTTTGGGGGAGAATCTGATAAAAATTCAGAATTTTTAATGAAAGCGTAATAAAAAAGGCTGCGCTCCTTCGCTGATAACGAGGTTAAGTGTCTGGTAACTGGTACCAGTTAGTGAAAAGCAGTACAAATGGGAATTAGGGTATTCTCACCATGTAACGGACTCATAAATATTGGAAAAACGACGGCAGAAAATTAGTACGTATTCTCCCCCTGTAATGAACTCTTAGCCACAGCCTGGAACGCGGTTACGGGTGTGCATTTGGGGTATTTGTCCAATCGTTCTGAGCCTAAGCAAAATCATATGTCGGCTTCTTTTTGTGATCTGATTCCTGCCAGGAATAGATGCATCCGCAATACTTTTGCAGATAGTAGCCCTTTTTCCAGGCTTCATTCTTTCCTTCCCGGTAAAAAGGCCTGAAATCCTGATATAAAAATGAAATGCCATATTGCCGCGCTGCTGTTTCACATAGCGCCTTTATTTTTTCATGATCCTGCCATGGGCTGATTAACAGGCTTGTGGTGAATGCATCCAACCCCTGTTCTTTTGCTGTTTTTGCCATTTGATCAATTCTTAGGGCATAGCAGGTGTTGCAGCGTAACGTTTTTTCAACATTCAGTTTTTCCTTCCAAAAATCCAGCAGCATGGCTTCTTCTGTTACAACAGGAAAGTTTTCATCCCGGGATAATGCAAGCACTGATTCCAGACGTGCCCGGTTCTCCTGCCTCGGCTGAATGTTTGGATTATAGTAATAGCCATGAATGGCAATGCCGCCATCGGCAGAAAGCTTTTTAACTACCCCTGTGGCACAGGGGGCACAGCAAATGTGTAACAGTAATTTCACTATAGTCTACCTTCTTTTTCGGTGTGTACTATCAATATCGGCATTGAGCTCCCTTTGTTATTCTGCTTGCGGTGGTTGATACTTCTTTGTTATTCTGCCTGCGGTGGTTGATATCTCTTTGTTATTCTGCCAGTGGTGAGCTCCTTTGTTATTCTGCCTGCAGTGCGGCGGAACCTTGGTATTTTACCACAGCAATCATACATGATGTGCTTATTGCACATTGTTACCGGTACTATTTTCAAGATTGCCTCCAGCACCAATTCCTGTATGGTTGGTGTTGTCTTTTTCATACATGTTTATGGTACCCGTTCCTGCAGGATTTCCTTTCCCCTCCATGTATACACTGGTAGAAGGATACGCAATGCAAATGTTCAAGTCATCCAGGATATGTAATAGTTCCAAATTTACTTCTTCCTTCACCTTCAGATAATCCTGCCATTTGGTTGTTTTGGTAAAAAAATTGAAAAACAAATCATAAGAACTTTCACCAAAAGCATCAAAATACACGAATATGGTATCCGGGTGAATCTGCGGGTTATCCGTCAGCATGGTTCGCACCCTTTTCAACAAGGCTTCAATCTGGCTGGTGGAAGTGTCATATCGGATCCCAAGGTTAAACTTAATCCGCCGCTTGCCCATTTTCGACCAGTTCGTGATAGCCCCTTTGGCGATGATTGAATTGGGTACACTGACAAGCGCATGCTCAGCTGTCCTCAGCTTGGTGCTTCTAAAACCGATATCCTCAACGGTTCCTTCCACAGTGGTGGTTTGAATCAAGTCTCCGACAATGAATGGTTTATCTATCATAATGGTCAGACCACCGAAGAAATTTGCCAGGGTTTCTTGAGCCGCCAGCGCAAAAGCAAGGCCTCCCAGTCCCAACCCGGCGAGGATGGCCCCCAAATCATACCGCCATTCCTTTGCGATAACGCTAATCGCAATGATCACAACAAGAACCTTAATGCCTCTGGTGATATAAGGAAGCACTATATCATCCAGCCCGTTGGCAGCGCGTTCGGAGATTTTTACCAAAATGTCTTTGATGATATCCGCGCTCCGATAAATGGACCAGAAAATTGCAAAGATGAACAGTGTGCGCACAAGATGTCCTGCAAAGGTATCGTTGGTTACGGCGAAGCCAAGCACTTGCAAGGCAAATATAATTCCTAACGTAATAACAATTAGCCTGGCTGGTGGATCTAAGGCCTCAACAATCTGATCATCTATGGTGTTTTCAGTCTTTGCGGTTAGTTTCCTGAAGATCCGAATCAAAAAGCTTACCACAATTTTTCGCATCAATAACGTAAAAATCATGATAACGCCGGCTGCAATGATTCTCCAGATCGCTACTCCGAGAAAAGTTTGCGTGAAGGCATTCAGAAGCCTATCACCTGCGGTTGACAAGTCATTCACAGATGGAACCCCCTTTTCGTTGTTTTTCACCCATATTCATAATCCGTTCACAGCATCCCCGCAAAACCGCTGTGCTAAAACTGTTTATTGCCAAAAACCTTTTACACAGCTTTTCAATAAAACCGTTATGCTAATAACTTATTATTACCAAAAACCTTTACACAGCATTTTATCAAAACCGCTATGCTAAAAACTGTTTATTGCAAAAAACCTTTATAACTTTTCAGTAAAACCGCTATGCTAAAAACTGTTTATAACAATACTTTCGGACCGTTTATTTCCATTTGCACAGAAAACCTGCAAGCGTTCATGAAATGTCATAATGCTGATCATCCTGTAAAATGGCGAATCATCTTTTCAAGCTCAACAATATCTACAAAGGTATCCTTACAGGGCCCGTTTGGCCTTTGGTTCAGGATGCCATATACGGGCAGGCCTTTCACATCCATGATTCCGGAGGATAAATCCCTTTCACAGGCAACGGCAATCACCATTTGCGGCTTGGTGTCCATAATTATTTTCCTTGCCGAAGTGCCGCCTGTTGCCAGCTCTACTCGCACACCCAGTTCATTGGCAAGCTTTTTAATTTCACCGACATTGCATGAACCGCATTGCCGGCAGTCTTCAAGGCCGTTCCGAATCCGAAACATGCATTTGGATGACTGGATGCAGTGCGGCAGAATAACAAGTGTTTTTTCAGGATCTGACTTGATGCTCCGGGACAAAACATATTCATTGTTTGCTTTGATATATACATGCCGGATTTCATCCTTCCGGTAATGGAAAAGGCTGCTGATACCCAGCAGAACTGGCATAAAAAGCTTTAATGCCAGCCTTGACCACAGGGATTTTTCCTTTAAGCCCGCTGCAGGCTGTGTGGAAATGATTCGCACCATACCAAGAAAGCCTGCAATCATCGCAAAAAAGAGCAACAGCAGAATAACCGCGATAACATAAAAAAGGTTCTGAAAGGCCGCCATGCTGAAGAAGTCGGCTGCGGCGGCAATGACAATCGTTAACAGCATAAACCCGGTAATGACCAGAACGGATAATTTTTGAAAGGGTTTATTCTGTTCCAAAACGATCCCCCTTCTCTACGAGATGACCACAGACGTATTGGTTTACGGTTAAACGCTTTGCATTATCACATTGCAGCTCAAGAATTTGAAGCACACCATTTCCGGTTTGCACTTCAAAGCCGTCCCGGGTGATGTCCAAAATGGTTCCCGGGGGCGGAGCGACTGCAGGTTCATTTCGAATGTCACTCGGAATTGACCCGCTTACATCGGTTTGATGCCGGAATCCGATATCATTTGTTGGTTGAATGTCACCATCTAAAGACCTGTTCACACCGGACAGCAATGGCAAAGCAGACGCATTGTCACAATTGATGACCTTCGTTTTCCACACACGCATGCGTTCCCCCTTGAACCAGGAGTAGGCTCCAGGCCAAGGATTTGTTCCCCGGACAAGATTGTGTATCTGTTGTGCCGGCAGGTCCCATTGGATCAGGCCGGTCTCACGTGTAATTTTTTGCGCATAACAGGTATCGCATTGGGGCTGTGGGACAGGAGCAATATTTCCTGACTCCAGCTTTTGAAGGGTCTCAAGCAGGGTTTCTGCTCCGAGTAAAGACATCCTGTCGTAAAGTTGTCCTGCTGTAATCTCGTCATCCAGTTCTATCTCTTTTTGCAGCAGGATATCCCCTGCATCCATCTTTAAAACCGTGAGCATGGTTGTGATCCCGGTTTTTTTGTCCCCATTGATGATTGCCCATTGAATGGGAGCCGCACCGCGATACCTGGGCAATAATGAGCCATGAACATTGATTGTTCCCTTTGGAGGGATGTCCAGCACCCTTTGGGGAAGGAACTGCCCGAAGGCGCAAGTGATAAGCAGGTCGGGCTTCAGCTCTTTCAACTGTGCCACGCAACCTTCATCACCAATTTTCTCAGGCTGAAGAATTGACAACCCCTTTTGCAGCGCAAATTCCTTAACTGCGCAACAGGATACCTGGTGTCCTCTGCCCTTTGGTCTGTCAGGCTGGGTGACCACAAGAACCACTTCATAACCGTTTTTTACCAGAATATCCAGGCTGGGAACAGCGAAATCCGGTGTTCCCATAAAAACTATCCTCATTCAGCTACCTCATTTGTGTATTATTCTTCTTCCTTGTTCATATCAATATACCGGATGACGCGGTCCTCAAAGAGAACGCCATCCAGATGATCCATCTCATGACTTATGGCGATGGCCAGCATGCCCGAAGCATCGATTTTCTGTTCTTTGCCTTCCCTGTCAAGGGCCTTGACAAGCAAGCGTTCCGGCCTTTTTACCTCACCCCAGATGCCGGGTATGCTCAGGCATCCTTCAACATGGAGTTGTTCACCGGATTCCTCCAGTTTTTCAGGGTTAATCAATTCGACAGGCCCTTCACCAATGTCAACAACAGCGACCCGCTTTAAAATACCAACCTGCGGTGCTGCAAGGCCAACGCCTTCCGCTTCGTACATGGTATCGAGCATATCATCAAGCAATTGCCTTACTTTTTTATTCACCTCTGTGACCGGCTTGCAAACTTTTCTAAGCACTTCGTCGCCTTTTTTGCGAATTTCCCGTAAAGCCATGTTTACTTTTCCTCCATATATTTTCTAATTTCATTATAACAACGGAAATGGTTACATGCAAACGCTTCGCCCAGGTTGTTTCAAGAAAACCACACCTGCAGTAACTGTTCACACCCCCCACTAATAAGTTCATAAGTAGCTTCAGTGGTATGTGTTTTATCTGAGCGCAGCGATGTCATCCTGAGCGCAGCGATGTCATCCTGAATGCAGCGAAGGATCTTGTCAGGAGTAATGCGAGATCCTTCACTTCGTTCAGCAGGCTGCGCCTGTTTACCTGCGAACAGTAACCACTTATAGCATGCTTGCCGGGTTGATATCTACAGAAACCGTACACGCATCTTTTCCGCCGCCCGCGTATTTATCAAAAACCCACTCGAGGACTGTCCCCAGGACCTTCACCGAAGGGTGCTTCAGAATAATGCGCCACCTGAAGCGATTTTTTATTTTCGCCACCGGAGATGGTGAAGGCTCTGAAAGAAAAATTCCCGCGTTAAATTC
>JAAYJG010000081.1 GCA_012523055.1 Ruminiclostridium sp.
TTGACCAGGACCGTGCCGAGGTTCTGGGCAGAATTCGCCAGCAGGGTGTTGTCAGGGTAGTGAACCCATCCAGCAACCTGGAATCCGCCCGTAAATGTCTGGCACTGGCAAAAGAATACGACTTTATATATACTGCTGTGGGAATTCACCCCCATGACGCATCCCAATTCTCGCAGGAAGCGCTGGCAACACTGCGGGATATGGCATTAACTCCGAAGGTTGTGGCCATTGGTGAAATAGGCTTGGATTACCATTATGATCTGTCTCCCAGGTCTGTGCAAAAAGACTGCCTGGCTGCCCATATCCATTTGGCCAGAGAGCTGAAGCTGCCATTGATTCTTCACGACAGGGAATCGCATCAGGATGTATTGGATATTCTTCGGGCGGAAAAAGCCGATGCGGTCGGTGGGGTCTTTCACTGCTTCACCGGAAGTGTTGAAATGGCCAGAGAAGTGCTTCAAATGGGCTTTTATATCGGTCTTGGAGGGGCGACCACCTTTAAGAATGCCCGAAAACCGGTTGAGGTTGCAAAATACGTTCCCGACGACAGGCTTCTGATTGAAACAGACAGCCCCTATATGACACCCGCACCCCACAGGGGGAAAAGGAATGATTCGGGCTACCTGACTTTTGTTATCGATAAGATCGCGGCCATTCGTGAAACTGACCCCGGGCAGCTGGCACATCAGACCGCGATCAATGCGGACATGCTTTTTGGCCTGGGAATGCGCTGATTGCCGGTGCCGGATGCACATCGGTTACTGGTGCTGAAAATTCATTGATCCGCAGCCAGAAGCATGCAGGTTGTCGGAAGTGGAAATGCGCTGATTGCCTGCTTATAATGTATCATTTACCAAGTACAAGCCCGGCATACATAAATCTGGCCTACAAGGAGGATGGGATATGAAGCGTTTTGTTGTGATCATTACATCCCTGCTGATCATATTCGTATTTGTTGCGCTGAATTATCTGCTGTGGGACAGGGAAAGCCTTGTAGCCCAGGGAGAGTCCAACCTGGCGAACATCGATACCTTAACCCGTATGAATATGACGCTGAACCAGGAAAAAAACACTCTGGAGCAGCAGGTCACCGATTTGAAAAAGCAGATACAAAACCTGGAAGGGAGAATCAAGGGCCTGGAAGGCGAAATTAACATCCAGAAGAGCGTTACGGAAGAAAAGGTTAAAATGGTCATGGACATGAAGGACCAGATCAACCCCGTTCCCGTTAAGACCATGACGCTGGAATGGGTTAACAATATCATGGAAAAAAAGTATTCGGAAGCATTCCTGAAAGGCGGCACAAGCTGCAGTTTTTGGGGAAACTACTGGTCTATGCGCTCTCTTGCCGACTATTTCGACCAGAATATAGAGCAAATTCAATTGGTGAAAAATGAGGAGTCCAAGCCCATCATTGAAGTCATCCCAATCAATACGCCCGATTGGGAGATGAGCGTTTATATCCGTGTTGACGTTACCCTGAAAGACGAGGCAGAGCTGGATTACCTGAAAGAGGGTGAAAACGTCCTGCACATGACATGCAATTATGTGCAGCGGCTGGATCAATGGACAATAACCTCAGTCTTCAGCGAAAAAGCCAATAAACCGGAAGCTGCTGATGCTGATAGCGACTGAAACGAAATGTTCATTCCTGCCATTTCGGGCATACAATAAAATGAAGAGTCCCCGTGAGAGCAGCTGAAAGGTTACTCCTGCGAAACCCAGACAGGCTTCACGGGAGTAACGCTGATAATGCACGTTCCCTAAGCATAAAGCCTTGTAAGGTTGACAAGATGCGGGCAATGGTTTATTATGAGAAAGCTTACTTTGGCAAGGGAGGGAAATCAAGGCAAGTATAATTCACAGAAACCATACATAAGATTGAGATAAACGCAAGAAAAAATTTGATAGAGAGTTTTCCCGACCATCAGGGAAAAGGCCTGCAGATGCAAACTGATAACCTGATGAAAAAAGCTCCCGGTTGGAGCATTAAACCTGTGAGGCAGAAAGATAGATAAGAGTAACACCTTACGGGCAAAACGTTTGGAAAAGCATGTTTATTCATAAAGTACCGGTTTACGGAACTGGAAACCCGCAGGGCAAACTTTTTTGAGCGCATAACCGACCCTGCTTTTCATGAATAAGCCGATTTTCCTAACCAGATGAAAGGAAGTTGAGAATGGGGAATCCGATACTGGGTTATGCCAGGCGTAACCTGCCCCTTAGGCGAGTGCTTATTTTGCTCGTCGTTCTTGCCATTTCCATTGCCTTTGGATATGGCATCTTCAATGGGCTGAAAAAAGAACTTAAAATTGTTGATGAAGATAATGAACTGGTTGTTAAAACAATGGCAAAAGATGTTGGGACGGTTTTTAACCAGATGGGCGTTTTAGTCAATTCCTGTGATTATGTCAGCGCGCCGCTGTCCATGAAACTATCCAATGCAATTCTACAGGAAATATTTATCCAGCGGGCCGTACCGGTCAATATCGTACTCGAAGGAACGACCACCGAAGTGATGACCTACCATGAAACCATCGGTCAGACCATTGAAGCCCAGGGGATAGTCATGGGACCCCTCGACAGGGTGGATGGAAGAAACAGCGAAGATCCGATTCTTGTTGGAATGGACATTAAAATCATCCGTGTCCGGGAAGAAATGCTTACCGAGTCAGAGGATATTCCATATGCCGTTATCCAAACGCCCAATGAAGACATGAACCAGGGTGACAAAAAAGTTATCCAGGCCGGGGAGGAAGGAAAGCTTGAAAAATACTTCAAGCTGACCTATGAGGATGGCAGGATCATCTCGAAGGATTTTATGAATGAAAAAGTCGCTAAGGAACCCACCGCAGAGCTGGTTGAAATTGGAACCGTTCCGAATTTCAAAACCTCGCGCGGCGATATTATCCGCTATTCCAAAGTGATTGAAATGAATGCAACAGCTTATACATCATCTTATAAAGATACAGGCAAGCATCCTGATCATCCCGAATTTGGCATTTGCTATACGGGAATGAAGGCAAGAGAAGGGGTTATTGCGGTGGATCCGAAAGTGATCCCCCTTCACACAAAGATGTATGTGGATGTGTTAGGCGATACCAAGGATTATGGCTTTGCCTATGCCGGTGACATTGGCAGCGGGATCAAGGGCAAACAGGTGGATCTGTACCTGGATACTCAGCAAGCCGTAGACAAATGGGGCTGTAAAAAGGTGAAGGTCTATATCCTCAAAGAGCAGAATGATAAACGTTGGAAAGAAACAGACTATATCAAGAATGATTAACAGGGAGCTGGTTCGGAAAGTCTGTTTATTCTTTAGAAACACGCATAAACATGTAAAAATAGACTGAACTATGCGTGTTTCAAGCCATGGAATGTCTTATGAATAAATATGCTTTTCCGAACGGTATCCAGGTAAGCATACGATAAATATACCGGAACGACCCGTTCCGGTATATTCATTTCAATGCACCATTTTGGAGGGAAACCTTGATCAACACCAATGAAATCCTGAGCCAATATGATATCCGGCTTACAAAAAGCCTGGGTCAGAACTTTTTAACCGATGTGAATATTATCCGGAAAATTACCGAAGCCGGCGAATTAACGCAGGAGGATCTTGTCATCGAGGTCGGCCCCGGTATCGGTTCGCTGACGGTTTCTCTTGCGCGGCAGGCCGGGAAGGTGATCGCGGTTGAAATCGACAAGAATCTCATTCCCGCGCTAAAGGATACCACCGGGCAGTTCAAGAATATTACCGTCATCCACGAAGATATACTGAAGGTAGATATACATTCCATACTTCGGGGCTGGAACGGAAAAGTGAAGATCATCTCGAATCTTCCGTATTATGTTACAACCCCGGTGGTGATGATGTTTTTAGAGAGCAACTTCCCCATTGAAAGAATGGTTTTAATGGTTCAAAAGGAAGTAGCTCTTCGCATGGCTGCAAAACCTGGCACGAAGGACTACGGGGCGTTGTCGGTGGGGGTTCAGGTGGCGGGTACGCCGAAGGTTTTATTCCAGGTATCCAAAAACTGCTTCATTCCCAAGCCGGATATTGACTCTGCCGTGCTTCGGATCCTGTTAAACGATCAGCTGCTGAAGCAAATTCAGGATAAGGCTGTCTTCTTCAATTGTGTCCGTGCTGCCTTTTCGCAGCGCAGGAAAACACTGATGAATGCCATGAGCGGCGCTCCAAACTGGAAGCTGGATAAGGAAACCGTGAAGCGGCTGATCGACTCAATGGGCCTTAAGGAAATGATCCGCGGGGAAGAGTTATCCGTTGAACAATTCATTGCCCTGTCCAACCTGGTAGTCCAGAACAAGAACCCGTAACACATCGAGGATAGCATTCTTTTATTCCTGTTTACGGGCTATTTTATAACCTCCCGCATATATATTATGAGGAATGGCATGTCAGGGGGGTTATGAAGATGGAGCAGCCAGCAAATTATAGAAAGTACGTTATTCTGCAGGAGAAGGATTCGGGTTTTGGGGTTCAGTGCCCTCCTGAAGGCTTTGCAAAGCTGGACGTAAACCGTGAAGGGATCATTGTGTCCCTGCAGATCAAAAACCTGCGCGAGGGTACAGAGCCGTATACAGTGATATTGGTTTACGGCAATAACGAAGAATGGGGGATCATCCGGTCGGGAACTCTCGAGATCTCCTCGAGGAGTGGTTTTTTTAACCGGAAGCTGGATTATGATGCCATTCAACAAATAGGCATGAAACCTGAAAACATCCTGTTTGTTATCATCGCTGCAGAACATCAGGGGAGAACACACCTGCCCTTGATCGGCATCTGTAATAAGGCATGCCCCTGGAACGAATCCATCCGGCAGCGCTTAAGGAAAGAAAAGCCCGGCACGGCTGCGCAGACAGCGGTATTTCCGGAAACTACAACGAATACCGGCTTTACAAATGCCGGATCTCCGGCATTCATGGAAAACCCTATACAGGCAGAGCCCAATATTAGCAGGGACATATTCACGCAGCCTCAGCCAGATATGAAAAGTGATGCTCTTAAACAAACCTCACCGGGTTTTGGCAGGGACATGTTCACGCCAACCCAGTCGGACATCAATACAGATATCCCAGCCCAAGCCGCGCAGCAGGAGGCCATAGACATGCTTATCCAGTCCATGCCAGATACCGTTGAACGTTTTTCCGCACAATCTCCAACAGAAGCCAACCAGGCCTCAAATCAATCCGGACCGACTCAAAGTCAGCCCATGACCGATAAAAAAACCGATTCAGAACAATTTTTCGATACCATCAAAGGGTTCTTTTCGGAATTCATCAATTCAGAAAAAAAGCCTGTTGAAGCACCTCCCTCCCTGGAAAAAACAAAGGACTCCAAAGCTCAAAAAAAACTGGATATTGTTGAAACTCAGCCTGCTGAAAAACCCAGGGTGGACGACAAAAAGCTGGAAAGAAAACTGAGAGACTCTTTCGAAGCCATGGAGCCCTTTTCCAACCCCAGGCGTGATTATGCCTGGTACAGGGTCAATGATCTGGCCAGGCTTAGCAACCTCCTCTTTACCTGTAATATGCGTATTCCGCTGTTCGCCAACCCCAAAATCCTGGTTGGCCTGTTTAAATACAGGCATCTGCTGGCCGGGTTTTATCGCTCGGAACAGAACAACCTGAAATACTTCGTTTTGGGGGTTCCGTCCAAAGATGATTCCGAAGGCCGTCCATTTGAATACATCTCCCGCTGGGTAGAGATCCAAAACCCTGATTACGGCGATATGAGCGGGTACTGGCTTGTTTATATCAACCTTCAAAGCGGCGAATTTGTTCGGTGATGAATTTCCGCAACCAACTGAAAAATGCTACAAATCCGGTGCGCCAGAGGAATCTAGTTTTGTCCAAATTCCTTATGGCGCATTGTTTATAAAGATGGTATGATTTTAGTAATAAAAACATTGCGGCTCTCAGCCTTGGAAGCCGATGCTATACCCAACGGGTTTATCAAATGCCCTAAGCCCCCTGCCTCTATAGGCGGGATAAACCGATTTCTGCTTCAGTGGCGGGTACAATCCCCCACTGGAGGGGCTGGTCGCAAGCTTTGCTTGCTGCTCGCCCATGCAGCCTGGCATTTGATAAAATGCTCGCAGACCGTTCGTAACTATCAGAGATAGTTACGAACCAGTTGCACACAAAA
>JAAYJG010000082.1 GCA_012523055.1 Ruminiclostridium sp.
CTTTAAAAAGTCATCTGTATAGCTCAACAGCACCTTTCTGTGATGGCCGGAATTTTCCTGAAGCGACGCTTTTTCACTTTTCCGCTTGCCTGCAGCAAGGCACAGTGCGATAAAGAATGTGCAAACAAGAACCCACGAAGAGATATACACCTGTATCGCGGCCGCACCTGATATAACTCGCAGCACAAAACCCAGTGAAATGACCATGATATCCAGTATCGCTATTTTCTTCAATGCCAGCGTGTACATAATATTTATAACAACGTAGGCAACAATGCACAGTACCACTGAAGGATGAATAAACCAGGATGCGACAAGGCTTCCAATCAGCAAAGCAACCATAAACACAGCCGCGGAGCCCTTTGTCACTCTGCCCGAGGCAAGGGGCCTGAGCCTTTTGGTTTCATGCAGTTTATCCTTTTCGATGTCGATGATATCATTGAGAATATAGATTGCTGAAGATGCGGCAATAAAGCATGCCATGGCATATAATGCCCTCAGAACCGCATCGGGTTGTGTAAAGGTTTTGGAAAAAACCAGCGGAACCAGTACAAAAACATTCTTAATCCACTGTTTGGGTCGTATCAGTTTTAACATCTGCCTTACCATCATTCGTCTCCTGCGGGGGTTGACGGCGGATTTTCTTCACCCGGTATATGGTACAGTAATTATTCTGGGCAATCTTTTTCAAATCATACACCCGCCGAAATTCCGACACTGTCATGAAACTGTCGGAATCCATCGGCCCTGACCACACAAGATAAACGGACCGGAATTCATCCATTCTTTCTTTGTATCGGCTGAAAGCATACAGCGCAATACTGTATTTTTTGGGCAGATAATAGCATTTAAACCTGGTATGCTCGCCTATCAGTGCTGCATCATTGCTGATAACAAGGGTTTGCTTCATTCGTGGAATTTTATCGCGCACCAGTGAAACAATGGGAGAATGGCGGTATCCAATATCCTGTTTCAGGCCTGTTAATTCATATTTACGTGCCAACCCCTCGGTGGATATCCATAATGCGGGGCTTGTGGCACAAACCAGCGCAAAAACCAGAAATCCTGCGGCAATCCACTGCTTCAGCCGATTTTCCTGAATGTTTCTTATCAGCACATCCATTAAAAAAACCAGTGTGAGTACCCAGAACGGAAACACCGGTGCCCAAAGACGATCATTGATCGGATCCATCGCCGCGCCTGTGGCTGATGCCAGCAACACCACCCCATAGAGCAGAGTATATGAAGCTGCCGTTAACAGGTCTCTGTGGCTCTTCTGCTCTGGTTTCGTTTCTTGCTTTTCCAGAAAAAAAGGAATGCAGATCAACAGAATCAGCAAAATGGCAGCTATATAGGCAAACAATGGAGTGATATAAGAAGACCAGCCTTTGAAAACAAGCATTGACAGCCAAAGATTGTCCCCCAAGGTAAAATAGCCGGGGGATCGGCCCCCTGTAAAGGTTCCGGAAATCAGGAAATTACGGATAACCCATACGGCCATGGGGGCGCAGGAGATGAAAAGGTACAAAAAGGTCATCCGGATTTTGCGCAGCAGGGGTTTTTCCGATAGAAACAAAACCACGGCCAAAACGGCGATCATCACTATGCCAAGATACCGGGTCATCCAGCAAAGGCCGGATATCACAGAGGCGGCAATCAGCCAGCCAACATTATTCTTTTTTACATACTGCAGCAACAAAATCATCGACAGCACGGACAGAAAAGTGAACAGCATTTCGGTCCAGGCATAACCTGAAATCAAAACCATTGGAACTGAGGCGCACACCAGCAGCAGCGCCGGGATGGCAAGCCATTTCACATTCAGGCTGTCGAACAGGTACACCGCCATGGCATACATCAAATATGCAAAGCAAACAGCATTGATCCATATCGCTCCCTGGGTGAGGGGTATGTCAAACAGACCGAGCAATGCGGTAATGGCAATATAAAAAGGGGGCCACTGAATGATGGGGGTGTCATAACCGAAATATTTCATCTCCCCGGATTCGATCAGGGTGGTTGCGGCGTATTCATAAGACCGGGAGTCATGAGTATATATCGCACCTGTCCGGGGCGCGCACGCCAGAACCAGCAGTAAGGCCGCTATCGCAAATAGAAATCCCGTTATATGGCGCACCTGTTCCTCCCTCCAAGGTATAAAGCTGAAACGTATTTTTCGCCGCCCCGCAAAAACAACGAATATAAGCAGGTCTTGCTGTTTAGCGGAGCATGGAGCCTATGCGGTTTGCTAAAAAAGAAGCCCTTCTATTATATACAATAAAAGGGCAAAAATTTGTTGTAGTGTTTCGCGAAACCGGGAAAACCCGGGAGCGCGGTAAGCACCGGCAGGTAACCTTACCGGCAGCTTGCCTGGGTTTGGCCGAAGCCTGGCCCAAATGGTGTGAAAATAGTTCGTTCAACCCGGCTGAGTGTTCAGCCGGAACCTTCATCCTAATGGTTAAAATGGCAGGTCGTCATCTTCACCGGGCATCGGGTAGAACCCGTCATTGTTTGAGCCTGGTTGTGACGGTGCCGGAGCACCCTGTGGCGTGGGTGGTCTGTATGAAGGCTGCTGTGAGAAGCCACCTGCGGTATCATCCCGTTTGCTTTCGGTAAAGTAAACCCTGTCCGCAATAATTTCGTCAGTGTAATGCTTTACACCCTGGTTGTCTTCGTAGTTATTGTTCTGAACTGCACCCTCCAGAAGAATACGTGCTCCCTTCTTAAAATAGCGGGAAACAAACTCTCCTGTAGCTCTCCATGCAACGACGTTAAAAAAATCAGCCTGGCGCTCTTCCCCCTGTTTCACAAAGGGGCGCTCCACTGCAATTCTAAACCTGCATACGGGGATGTTGCCTGTGGTGTACCTAAGCTCTGGGTCTGCTGTCAGACGACCCATTAAGATAACCTTGTTCATACATCAAACCTCCAACTGTTTCGGGTATATCCGCTTCGGATACACCCGATCCTGCACTTTATGAGACCCCCAGGCACTATAGCGGCCTGCAGGGAACCCACACTAATGGGCATACAGCCCATTATCCACAAAAACAGGTGTTTTCCTGTTTTTATTTCGTTTCATCAAGTCTGATAATCAGGTACTTCAGAACTCCTTCATTAATCTTATAAATACGTTCCAGTTCGGCCGGGAATTCCGATGCTGCAGAAAACTGCATCAAGGTATAATACCCTTCCTTCTGGTCGTCAATTTCATAAGCAAGCCGTTTCTTACCCCATTCATCTACCTTTTCAAGCTGCCCTGAGGTCTCGACAAGAGTCTTGACCTTGGCGATGATTTCCTGGATTTTTTCATCCTCCAGCAAAGCGCTTAAAACGAAAATGGATTCGTACTTATTCATTGATTCATTCACCTCCTTCTGGACTACGGCCCCTTTCGGAGCAAGGATTCAGGCAGATGCAACTATAACACCTGACGGTCGAACGCGGAAGCTTTCCGCCAAACGAACCGGACTGGGCTGGTCGTAAAGCTAAAGCTTGGCTGGTCGTAAGCAAAGCTGACTGCTCGCCCAACGACCTGACTGCTCGCCCATGCGACCTGATAGCTCGCTCATGCCTGCTGTGACAGCAAAGTAGATTTTATCATATAAATCTTCAAAAAACAAGGCTTGAATTTCCCGCGTTCTCAATGGGTCCCGGCTTGTTTTTCAACCCGCTGGATGATGGTCTGTTGCTGGTGAACAATGTGCTCCTGCGCAAGCTTCCCGGCCTTCTGAAAATCCTTTTCAGACAGTGATTTCAGGATCTGCTCATGCTCTTTCAGAACATCTTCGGCGTTGGAGAAATCCCGCATATACAGCACACGGAACCTGTAGATCTGTTCACGCAGGTTCCCTGCCACATTCATCAGCTTGTTGTTACCGGATGCCTGATAGATGACCTCGTGGAACTCTACATCCTTTTTGATTGCTCCCTGAAGATTCTCTTTCTGCAGATGGGCAATGTATTGTTTATGGATGGACTCAAGCTGGCGCATGCTGTCCTGGCGGATGCGGCTGGCCGCCAGCTCTGTCGCAAGCTTGTCAAGGGCTGCGCGAACCTCCAGAACGTCCATGATATCCTTAACCGACAGCTCGGCCACGTGGGTACCCTTCCGGGGGGTCATGGTCACCAGACCTTCCACCTCAAGCCTTCTGACGGCCTCACGGACAGGTGTTCTGCTTACACCCATTTTCTCTGCCAGAGATACCTCCATCAACCGCTCACCGGGTTTCAGATCTCCGGAAACAATAGCGTCTCGCAGCGTATTGAAAATAACGTCTCGCAAAGGCATGTAATCATCCATTTTAATCTTTGTAAGTTTTGCCATAACAACTCCTTGTCTTATTTTTAAGTTTACATTATCTACAATTCTGTTATGTTGTTACGAGCCAAATGTTTTCATATTGATTTTGGAGGGTTGAGAACACGCGGCGCGCTTGCTCCACGTCGCTGAACAGCCCGAAAACCGATGGTCCGCTGCCGCTCATCATGCTGCCCAGTGCACCCCTGTTTTTCAAATCCCGCTTGATCCCTTCAATCTCAGGGTATTTCACTGCTGTTACAGACTCCAAAACATTTTTCATCTCCCGCGCAACCCCTGCAATGTCCCCCAGACGGATGGCCGACAGGATGGCTTGGGTGTTTGGATGCCGTACAGGGTCGTCCATGCGGTAGTTCTGGTAAACCCATGCGGTGGAAACAGAAAAATCCGGCATAATCAATACTGCATGCACACCGCGCAATGCCGGCAAAGGCGTAAGTTTTTCCCCTATGCCCCTTGCCAGGCATGTTCCGCCGACAAGGCAGAATGGAACATCCGAACCACATTGCAGCCCCAGCGCTATCAGCTCTTCCACGGAAAGGCGCTCGTCATATAAGGCATTCAGCCCTTTCAGCGTAGCGGCTGCATTGGTGCTTCCACCTGCAAGGCCTGCGCCAATGGGTATTTTTTTATCGATCTTTATTTTTACGCCGCCCTGTATTCCTGTTTTTTGGAAAAAGATCCTGGCGGCCTTATAACAAATATTGCTGTCATCAAGCGGGACAAGCGGTTGATTGCATTCAATGGAAATGCCCTCGTTTTGCTTCTCCAGGACGATCTCATCTTTCAAAGATATGGTCTGCAGGATCATCTCAAGGCTGTGGTACCCATTATCGAGTTTGCCAGTGATGTCCAGCGACAGATTTATTTTTGCTGGGGCTGACATGGTTAAAAATTTCACAGCCGCATCCCCGTTTCTCACTTGTGCAGATTTATCAAATGCCCTAAGATCCCTGCCTCTATAGGCGGGGGATAAACCGATTTCTGCTTCAGTGGCGGGTATAATCCCCCACTGAAGGGGCTGGTCGCAAGCTTCGCTTGCTGCTCGCCCATGCAGCCTGGCATTTGATAAAATGCTCGCGGACCGTTCATAATTATCAGAGATAATTATGAACTAGTTGCACACAAAA
>JAAYJG010000083.1 GCA_012523055.1 Ruminiclostridium sp.
TATATCCAAAATTCCGGATGAGGAAATTCCCATTGTGAAGGTGAAAACTGAAATTCTTCTGCGAGCGAAGAAAATGGGTGAAACTACCGACGGTATGCGATGGATGCTGTTCTGGGATCCGATCATCAGAGGGAGCATCGGAAGTACTACCTTCACCAAGGTTGAATACAAACTTTACCGGTATGATTCCCTCGGTGTGGAAACATTTTTTGCATTGGTAACCGACAAGGATCGTTATGAGATGAACCTTAAGCCTGGCGATGTGGACAAGTACAAATACAAAATCGAAGCGGTGGCGTATGAGCCCGATGGCGGAACGGTTCCGTTTTATTCAACAGCCCAGGTGTCTTTGAAGGAGCAAATTCCCGAATACCCATCCAGTCCGGAATTTGTAACCAGTTTTCCAAACGCCGGCCCTGCGCCGGTGATATATGATGACATGCTGACCCCCACCTCGGCTACGCTGTTATGGCGCATCCCACAAACCGGTGAAGGCAAGTTGGACACCGAGGTTTATTACGACTTATATCTGGTGGAAAACCTGGAGGATATGAGCACGCTGCCGATTACAAAAAGGGTTGGCGCAAACCTGACAATGTCGGCTGATCAGGAGGTCCGCGAGCTGGAAACAGGCAGATTGATCGGTTATAAATATCAATTAAACCAACTGCAATCCAATTCCATCTATTACGCGGTGATGATCGCAAAGAAAAACTTCCTGACCGAAAGCGATGACGGCAGTTTCATGGTGTCCAAGCCATATATGTCCAAGCCTGCGATCAAGGTAATCATCACCCGGCCGGCTACAGACACTGAAAAGCCGTTAACTCCTCCATCGCCTCCCTTCCGTGTGAAGCCGGGGGTTGCCGCTTCCAAAGATGGATTTACACTGCAAATGGAAAAAACCTGGACTGAGATGTTTCACGCGGGAATGAATAAATGGCTTTATGTCGTTCGGGAGGACGATCCCGAAGCGGATCAGGACAGCAGTTTATATACTGAAGCAAATTCCTTTTCCCATGAGCAATATCTGCAGAATGACAGCCTTGCCGACGGAAACCCGGATAAAAAACCGGTGAGGATTGTACAATACAATGCCAGCTGGGAGGTTCTGATCCATTGCGTGGATTATTCAGATGCACTCAAAATGGTCAGGGAACTGAAGGACAGGGAATATGTCACCTATAGCGATTTGAAGCAGGGATATATCCTGTCGATGCAAAAGCAGATTCCACCCGTAACGATACCGGCTATAAAGGCGGAGGACCCTCAGATGTTTTCCATGCCTGTAACGGCACTGGAGCCCAATAAAACCTATTTGGTGTGGGTTACTGTCAGGAACAGCCCAGGCCAGATGGAATCCGAACCGTCCGATCCGCTTTTGGTAACAACACAGCCCGACAGCTCCCCAACAGTTGAAATTCCGGTGGTTCCCACCGACTTGAAAGCAATTCCCACCGATACCTATGTCGATCTGTTTTGGACACCCCGAAGAAATTATTCATACAACATCCTTTATGGAACGACGGAAGACAGAGAAAAAGCAACCGGTAAGATGACCGTAACTGCAGCTCAGCTTGGAGCCCAGCCATGGGCAAGGGTTACCGGCCTTGAGGCAGATAAGGCCCATTATTTCTGGATTCAGGCCGCATCCCCCGACAATCTATTATCTCAGTGGAGCAATGCTGTCGTGATAAAAACCGAAAAGTACATCGCACCTCCAAGACCACAGGGGTTTGGGGTTAAGGACTCACCGGATGCGGTTGGGCAGAACCATGTTAGTTACGAATGGGTGCTGGATCCAACCGTCACGTATATACTGGAAATTTCCGAAAACGCAGACTTTTCAGATTCAGTGGAAGTTCAAACCGATGTGTCGGAAATTCAGGTCACCGAACTGAAGTCAAATTACCGGTACTTTGCCAGGTTATATGCATTCAGAAGCGAGACTGGGCTGCGTTCCGAGCCTACTGCGGTGATCATGGTTATCACGCGCAAAGGCCGAGGTGAATATGACGCGGATGTTACGCTTGATGATCTTCCGATAGGCGAGATCGTGATGACCGATGGGATAGCTTTGGATGGCGTATGGAATACGAAAGTGCTCGGCAGGAACGCCTATCTCCTTTCCGAGAAACTGCGACAGAGCCATTATGGCGCCTATTTCATCGATCTGACAAGCCCTCCTCCAGGAACAAACACCATACGTATCGAAATGGCGGGAGAAGTGCTGGAATCCCTTACGGGTATGCAGAAAAACTTGCTGATTAAAACACCGGGCTTTGAAGTATCGCTTAGCCCGGGAAGCCTTCTTGGAGACACCTATTTCAAGTTGAAAAGAAGCCTTGGTGATGTTGCTTTCAGGGTGGATATAAAAGCTCCCGTTCAGGGGCCGACACCGGAAACGAGATGGCAGTATGCAAGGCCGGCCGCTGACCTGCAAGTGCTTGCAGGCACTGGAAACAACTTTCTGCCCCTTGGCAATTTCACACGCCCGGTAATGGTGCTGCTCCCGGTTGAAAATCAAAATGGGGAGCGGCTGCAACTGCGTATGTTCCATCATGAAAAAGGAAAATGGGGTGAACTTGCCGGGAGCTGGATGGCAGATGAAGCTAAAATGATGGCTTACCCCCAAAGCAGCGGGCTTTTTGCGGTGCTGCAGCCAAAGACTGAATACTATGAAGATATCGCGGGCAGTGCCACCGATGTGACAGTCCAAAACCTTTTAAGCCTGTATGCCATGCCTTCGCTGCCCTCAGGTGCAATTAACCCGGGCAGGGAGCTGACCGTAAGCGAGGGAATGAAGCATCTAATGGATATTCTTCCATATGAATATGGGAATGAAGATATTGTGCGGACATCACAACGGGCTGGCATGCTGCTCGCTTCAAAAAATGAAAGCGCAAGTGCACCGCTTCGTCGTGATGCAGCCGTTTATGCAGCCGTAAGCCTGCTGGGTAAAAAAACCGCGCAACGGCTCACAGGAGATATCAATGTTTTGTCACAGATAGAGGATTACGATGCGATTCAAATGGAATATCGTCAGGCTTGTGCTTTTGCCGTTGTAAACGGCATGATTCCAGCCCATGAAAGGTTTAATCCTGATAAAACGATAACTCGTTCAGAAATGCTGAGCCTGCTCGAAATGGTTCTGCAGCTCGCCGGGGAATTATAACAACGGAAGCGATTGCTTGCAATCGCAACACACTCGGGTAGCATGGGCGAGCAGCAGGCTTTAGCCTGCGACCAGCCGTTATTGCAACGGCAGGTTTTGCTTTAGCAAAACCATCACACTGCAACAACGAAGCTTCAGCTTCGTTATATCGAGGCTGGAGAAGAGGATTTTGCAAGCAAAATCCAGCACTTCGGGAGTGTACCCACTGGAACACTCCATAAGAGCGACCCGTTATTCAATGCTCGCCGCCTGATTAAGGTAATCGGTACCCGTCACCACACGTTTTTCAGCCCTTAGCTGAAAATACGTTAAGAGGTGGGGCGGGGGACATCGGGCTTCGTTATAATGAGGCGAAGAAAGGTATCAGCCTCGACAACTCGTAAGAATTGGAAATAAAAGATTATAAAAAATTAGGGACAACAAGTCGGAGTTTGTAGTATAATAGTAATGTGGCAGTTTGGGAATGAAGGTCTTCAGGACAGCTGTTCTCATTTTTTCCATTCATAATTTGGTAAATTGTTCCAGAATGATTTTTACATATTTTTCGGTGAAACCGGTAGAATCCGCCTTAATAAAGCAGTCTGAAAATGAACATAATAGAAGTGTAAACTCAGGAGCTGCAAAATTTTGGCAAAAAAATATACATAAGACAACAAGGGAGCGGTTAAAAAATGGGAGTATTTCTGATTGACGGCGGTATCCCACTGAAAGGTTCGGTTCGCATCAGCGGCGCAAAAAATGCCATTCTTCCAACTCTTGCAGCCTGTCTTCTGACAGAAGGAAAAAGCGTATTAAAGGATGTTCCCGACCTTGAGGATGTACATACCATGTGCGGCCTGCTTACATCTTTGGGGGCCAATATCAGCTTTAACACCATTCAAAAGGAAATTACGGTTGATACCTCTCATATCCATGAGCATACAGCACCTTACGAGCTTGTAAACACCATGCGGGCTTCTTTTCTTGTCATGGGGCCGTTGCTTGCGCGCAAAGGCAGGGCAAGGGTTTCACTTCCGGGAGGCTGCGCAATTGGAAGCAGGCCTGTAGACCTGCATCTGAAAGGGTTTTCCGCACTTGGCGCCAACATCAATACCGGGCATGGCTATGTTGAAGCCCAGGTCAGGGGGAAACTGACAGGGGCCAGAATATATCTGGACTTTCCAAGCGTGGGGGCTACAGAAAACATTTTAATGGCAGCTGTTTTGGCAAAAGGCCAGACTACGATTGAGAATGCCGCCACCGAGCCCGAGATCGTGGATCTTGCGACGATGCTCGTGTCCATGGGCGCTACCGTCACCGGAGCAGGAACCGATACCATTCGGGTAACCGGGACAGAACAGTTGAACCCGGCCGAACATACCATCATCCCCGATCGCATTGAAGCGGGAACCTTTATGGTGGCAGCAGCCATGACCGGCGGAAATGTGTTACTAAAAAATGTCCTGCCCGATCATTTAAAGCCTGTTACCGCGAAGCTTCGTGAAGCCGGCGTTGAAATTTCGGAGGAATTGGGCTGTATCCGCGTAAAGGGCCTGGAAAAGCCGAAGGCTGTGGATATTAAAACACATCCTCACCCAGGTTTTCCAACCGACATGCAGGCTCAGATGACTTCGTTTCTCAGCTTTGCTGAAGGTACCAGCATGGTGGTTGAAACCATTTTTGAAAACCGGTTCATGCATGTCAGCGAACTGAAGCGTATGGGGGCGCGTATTAAGATTGACGGGCGTACCGCCATCATTGAAGGCGGAATCCCTTTTATGGGCGCTCAGGTAAAGGCGACCGACCTTAGGGCGGGAGCAGCTTTAATCCTGGCTGGGTTATGTGCCAAAGATAAAACCGAGATCAGCGACATTTACCATATCGACAGAGGTTATGAGAAGATGGAGGAAAAGCTGAAAGCTCTGGGTGCGAGAATCTGCAGGCTCTAGGCTGCGACCAGCCAAGACGCATGGGCGAGCAGTGAAGCGAAGCGGAACGACCAGCCCCTGGGACCCGTTCGGCAGAGCCGAGCCGACTCCGACTGCATGTGTGAGCAACAGCCCGAAATCAATTCAGCTCATCAAGCGTAAGCTTAAAGCCCGGGATGAAGTGCTGCATGAAGTAGTCCACCTCGGGCATTTGCATTTCTTCAATTTTATTTAGAATAGAAACAGCCGCTTTTTTGAACTCGGTGTTGCTGGCCTTTTCTTCCTCGAGGCATTTAATGTAAGCACTTAAACGATCTGCAGCCTTAACGATCTTCCCTTCGGCAGAGGTTTCATCAAAAAACAGGATGCTTTGATATTCTGACTTCATTTCATCGGGAAGCATTGATAACAGTTTGTTTTTAGACACATCCTCCAGATCCTTGTAGGCCTTGGAGATGGATGGATTGAAATATTTGATCGGTGTGGGAAGATCCCCGGTAATGGTTTCGTTGGAATCGTGATAGATAGCCAAAACAGCAACCCTGTCGGGGTTTACGTTGCCATTGAAACAAGTGTTACTGATCACCGCAAGGGCATGGGCAAGCATGGATACCTGAAGGCTGTGTTCCTGTATATTTTCCGTGCTGGTGTTGCGCATCAGGCCCCAGCGGCTAATATACTTCATTCTTGATAGAAAAGCAAAAAAGGGGTAGTTTTTTTCCACTTTGAACACCTCCAAAACAGGTTTAATAGGGCTGTTTACTCAACAATTAGAACTTATGTTCTATTATATCGAATCCTCGGTTCAAGCGCAATAGGTTTTCTCCCGAAAACAATAGACGGTTCGGTGAGTAATACTTAACCGAACCGTCTAACCTGCCCTTTTACCTTCAACCTGGCAGGATTTCGAAAAATAGTGCATTGTATTTTTAGTCCTCCCGGGATGTATCGAAGATGATCCTTTTTTGAGCCTGCTACTAACGCAATGGAATCATTCCTTTCGTAACACTTGCATTAAAACGAACCTGTTGGAACCATCTCCTTTACGGATTTTTCAACCATGGATAAAACTTAGTATTTCGGTGGAATCATCCCCTTTACTAATTTGTTGGAAAATTAAGTGTATGGTTGGAATCATCCCCCTTCCTTTATCATTTTATTCATTGTTCTTATATTATATTTATACCCGACAAGCTGTAAGTAAAACAAAAAAATTTCATGCCAGGTGATAAGCTTTTGTGAAGGTTTCTCAACCTTTCCTGATGACTGTGCTGGTTTTCCATTTACCGCTCAGAAAGTAAATAAAAAGGATGGTTCCAGTACCCAGTGTGGCTATAGGGGCGGCAAGCCCCAACCCCAGCATCCCCTTATCCAGAACCACTCCGAAAAGAATTGCCAGCGGAATACGGAACCCTAACGAGGACATGATCCCTCCGATGGAGGAAACAACCGTATGCCCGGAGCCTGTTATCAGGCCATTCAGGCAGAAAACCACGGGGACCAGTATATAGTCAAAGCTGAAGGTTTTCAAATATTTAATACCGTTGGAAATCATTTCAGGGTCATCCTCGAAAAGGGAGAGAATCTGTGCAGGAAAAAGGCGTGTAATTATAAAAACAAAAAGTGTTACAGAAAAAGAGAGGAAGAGCCCGGTATAAAAGGTCTTCTTAGCTCGGTCTGTTCTACCGGCACCCATATTTTGGGCGACCATCGCAGAAACGGAATTACCAACAGCAATTGCGGGAAGAATGGCAAATCCGTTATATTTACTGATAATACCCAGTGCAGCCGATGCGCTTACACCCATTCCGTTTGCAATGGTTGTAAGCACAAGGAATGAAAGGTTCGTGATCACGTTTGTAATGGAGATGGGTATGCCAACCCGCATCAGTGTCAGAAACCGATCCTTGTAAAATCGGAGAGAACGCAGCTTAAAGTCAAACTCAAGATTACTCCTTTTCAAATATATGATGCACAAAATCATACTGAGCGCCTGGGAGATGACTGTAGCCAGTGCAGCTCCCCGTGAGGCCATATGAAATACGCCAACAAACAGAAGATCAAGAAGGATATTCGTGACACAAGCTATAGTAACAAAATACAAAGGACGCTTACTGTCCCCAAGCCCGCGCAGGATAGCCGAAAAAGTGTTATAGCCGAAGATGAATATGGTTCCTGACAAGGTGATATTCAGATAATCACGGGCCTCCTGATAGGATTCCGCCGGCGTCTGTAACAAATGGAGTATGGTATCGGACAGAAGCATCATCGCCACTGTCAAGACAACTGACATTACCAGCAAAAAAGTGATCAATGTTTTTATTGATTCATTCACGCCTTTCCTGTCACCGGATCCCAGGTACTGAGCAATAACAACCGTACCTCCAACAGCCATGCCGATAACGATGTTTGTAAGGATAAATGTTACCTGACCGCCGATATTGACGCCGGATATTCCGGCCGTACCGTTAAAATTACCAACAATCAACATGTCGGCTACATTATAAAGTGTCTGTATCAAGTTTGAAAGCATGAAAGGCAAGGCGAACAGGATTAGGTTTTTCGCAACACTGCCTTCTGTTAAATTTTTCTCTAGTGAATTTGTTTTCATATCTTCCCTCACTGAAATGA
>JAAYJG010000084.1 GCA_012523055.1 Ruminiclostridium sp.
CATTGTGACACCGATTCCCACATAGGTGCCTCCGGCTTTCTCCTTGAAATCCTTCATTTGATCGGGGGTGTAATATACCGTGTAAGGATCATCCATGGCTTCAGCCATACCCTGGATAGCACCCTCGAGCAATACGTTTTCATCCACCGGCTGATAATAATTCTTCATCAGCATGGATTTAACCTGATTGAAATTGATGATGTTTTCTCGAGAGACATCCTGACTGAATTGAATGCTATATTTGGGGTTCAGGAGGTTTACAAAGGAATAGGCAAAAAAACCGGCGGCAAAAAAGGCTATTGCGACTAAAACACAAATAATTGCAAACAACCAATAACGTTTTGACTTCATACACACACCTCTTATCAATCTGTCAACTCCATGATATGAAACAGACTGTCCATTCAAAATATTGTATCATAACATAAGTATATTTTCCAAATTCCCTGAGAATGTCTGATATAAAAACCATTTGTTATTTATACGCAGCGATGTCATTCTAAGCGCCGCGAAGGATCAGCTACCTAAAAACATTGAAAATACCCGGTTCCCCGGGTATTTCTTTCAAATAGTTTATCCTATGTTCCTGGCTTTTTATTCAATCTCAGGGCTAAAGGCGTACATCTCCCTGAAAAATGTTCGGAGATTTAATATGTTAAAGGCTTACGGCTTTACACGCTCGAGTGGATCGGTGTGTTTTCCGTCTACCCTGACCTCAAAATGCAAATGAGGCCCCGTAGCTGTTCCTGTTCTTCCTGCTTTGGCAATTTGCTGCCCCGCTTTCACTTCCTGGCCTACCTTCACAAGGGTGCCCCGGTTGTTGATGTGCGCATACAGGGTGGTTATGCCGCCGCCATGATCAATGATGACGGTATTGCCATAACCGCCATTTTTGCCCGTATAAATAACGGTGCCATTGCCCGATGCGACGATAGCCTCATCCATACAGGAACCGATATCAATTCCGGTATGCATCTTCCATACCTTGTAAATGGGATGGAGCCTGTTGCCGTAATAGGAAGTGATATGTGTGGCGGTGGGCATGGGCCAGATCAGGTCTCCTCCCCGATATTTGCCGGATGATTTCTGGGCTTGCTTGATAAGCACTTCCAGTTCATCGGATCTCTTCTTCAGCTCTTCCTGTTCAGCCTCATATTGCTTTAAGCTTTTTTGATCGGCTTTTATTTCATTGTCGAGGGTTGACCGGGAAACTTCCTTTTCTTCAATCTTCTGAATATATTGCTGGACCTGATTAACGGCATTTTCCAACTCGTACTGCTTTTGCGACTTCAGTTCTTCAATTTCCAGGCGTTTGGCCTCTACACTGTCGAGAAGACTTTGATCGTTTTCGGCGATTTGCTGCATTGTCCGCAGGCGTATAAAGAACTCGTTGATACTTTTGCTTTTCAGCAGTTCATCCAGCTCCCACACGGCGGAGGACTTTCTGTACATCACAAAAAGACGCGCCTTTAACAGTTCCATCTGATCGGCGTATTCCTGCTCGGCTTGTGCAATGGCTTCGTCCAGGGTCATGATGGCAGACTCAAGCAGCGCAACCTGTTGCTCTACCTTTTCCTTTTCGAGGCCCAGATCTTCGAGTGCTTTGACGACCTCATCCCTTTTTTTCTTGTTCCAGTTCAGGTCTTTTTCAGTTTTCTTGATGTCTTTAGCCAGGTTGGTCTGTTTTGATTCGGTTTCATCCAGTTTTTTCTGGTAATCGGACAGCTGGCTGGCCATGCTTTGCACGGCAAGGCTGCCCACAAGTAAAAACACAAAGAAAAGGCATAACATTCGTTTCATCATTTGTAAATGTCCCCCCCGATTTTTATGCATTTTCAACCCTCCGGCATAGCCGTTCCTGAAAATCTGCGTGTATTATATGTTTCGGCTGTGCACAAGTAATTTCTTAGTGTTTTGGTGTAATATGGTCTTAGTCTATTATACACAAACAATCTCTAAACATTCAAGTGTTTTCGCACAGAAATGACACTTCCCGCGGCACCCATGACCATTCCGATGATAATATAGACAAACAGGATTGACCCGCCGATGGTTTCAAGGGGCACCACTTTTAATATATCACCTATTCCATTACTGACCAATTCGGTGTTTGCCCATTTTTCGACCATATTATATAAATAGCTTGTGGCGACAAACGACACAAGAGCTCCCAACAGCCCGATGATCATGCCTTCAATAATAAAGGGCCAGCGGATAAACCAATCGTTGGAGCCAACATATTTCATGATGCCGATTTCCTTCCGCCTTGCGAAAACCGTCAGCTTTATGGTATTGGCAATAATGGATACCGATATGATCAAAAGAATGACCAGCATGACCATCGTTCCCACATTGACCCACTTGAGCACCAGGCTCATTTTCTCAAGGAGAACCTTCGGAAAGAAAATCTCATCGACACCGTCTATCTTGTTTAGTTCACTTGAGAAGCTGTTGCTGTCTTCCGGGTTTACCAGATGAATTCTGAAGGATTCGCTTAAAAAGTCGGGTGTAAGGCCTTCGAGCAAGGATGAATCTTCAAGCATTTCGGCCATATCCGCAAAGGCCTGCTCTTTGGAAATACGAACATAAGTCAGCACCCTGGGATCGTCTTTCAGTTGAAGTTCGATGTTGTCGGCTTGCATTTGGGCAATGTCTCTATCGAGATAAACTACAATCTCCTGTTGTTTTTCAATCTGGGTCAGATTATAAGTTAAATTGATCGTGATCATCAGAAAAATCCCAAATATCAGAAGGGACGCAATGACCATGGATACAGAAGCCAGAGACATCAAAAAGTTCTTGTATGTATTTGTAAAGCCTTCTTTTAGCATGTACTTTATCGTTCTAATCTTCATTTGTATAGTTCCCCTTTTGAACGTCGTGGGAGATATGTCCATAATCGAGACTGAGTACCCTCTTTTTCATATCATCCACGATGGATTTTTCATGGGTTGCCACCAGAACCGTTGTTCCGCGTTGATTGATATCATCAAGGAGCCTCATGATTTCCCAGCTTGTGACTGGATCAAGGTTCCCTGTAGGTTCGTCAGCGATCAACACCGACGGGTTGTTGACAATGGCCCGTGCCAGTGCTACACGCTGTTGCTCACCGCCCGAAAGCTGATGCGGATAAACCCTTGCTTTTTTGCTGAGCCCTACAAGGGCCAGCGCAACAGGAACCTGCCTGCGAATATCCCGGGGTTGTGCTTCAACGATCTGCATCGCGAAAGAAACATTATCATAAACGGTTTTATTCGGCAGCAGCCTGAAGTCCTGAAATACAACCCCCAGCCCTCTTCGAAGGTATGGGATTTCGCTTCTGTCCATATCGTGGATAGAAAAGCCGTTCACATAAACCTCACCCTCGGTGGGAGCCTCCTCGTGCAAAATCAGCTTTAGCAGGGTGGACTTCCCCGATCCGCTGGGGCCCACAACAAAAACAAACTCGCCCTTATTTACCTTGAAGGTTGCATCCTGCAACCCTATTGTACCGTTGGAATAACGTTTTGTTACTTCTATAAACTCTATCAAGCCGTTTCATCCTATCTTTCGTTTCATATTCAACAATATTTTTAATAGTTAATACATGCGTCTTTTATCGTAAAAACACTTGCAGTTCAGCTGGAACTGAACGAGTTCACTTTCCCGCTTCATCAAGGTAACGCTTGACCATCATCGAAACTTTGAAATGAATCGCATCACCAAAATTACGCAGATCCATGCCGGTGAGCTTTTGAATTTTATCAAGCCGGTATACGAGGGTATTTCTGTGTACAAACAGCTGCCTGGAGGTTTCGCTGACATTGAGATTGTTCTCAAAAAATTTCTGTATGGTAATCATTGTTTCCGGATCGATCAGCTCGTAAACACCATCTTTAAAAACTTCATGCAAAAACAGTTTGCAAAGGGTGGTTGGAAGCTGATAGATCAACCGGCCGATACCCAGGTGGTTATAATCCACAATCGTTTTATCGGTATCAAAAATGCTGCCGATGGTCAGTGCTGTCTGGGCGTCCTTGAAGGAGCGTGAAATTTCCCGCAGGCGGTCCACCTCGGTGCCGATGCCCACAGAGGCCTTGACCATCAGCTCGGTGTTCAGCGTATCGATGATGATCCTGGCCTTGCGGTAAATGTCGTCCTTGAGCTCCTTGTCCTTTAAATCCTTTACAAGAACTGTATTCTGATCATCCAGCAATATGACAAAATCTTTTGCGTCATTGGGGAAAAGGTTTTGAATGACGTTATATGCATGAATATCTCTGGTTTTTTCGGTGCGGATGGAATAGACGATCCTTCTTGAATCATCCTTGACCCTCAGCTCTTTGGCCCGGATGGAGATGTCCCCGGGCAGAATATTCCCCAGCAGGATATTTTTAATAAAGCTGTTTTTATCATATTTTTCTTCATAATAAAGCTTGGCATTTTCAACGCTGAGGCTGATCAGCTCCATGGCCTTTTTATGGGTTTCACCGCTGCCGCGGGCATAGGCAATGTAATCGAGGGTCCCTTGATGTTCCACCTTGATCAGTGTAATATCATCCTTCTGCAGATAACCTTCGCTGGAATTGATAAAATCGAGCACATCTTCATGGAAGCTGCCGATTTCGTCTGAACGTGTGCTTGCGATGACCATGCCATTCGAATCGGTAATTCCGGTATCACAATCCAGAATTTCCTTGATCCGATAAACCAGGGACTGGAAAACTTTCGCCGCCAAGAGAATACCCCCCAACCGTCCTGTGAAGCATTTGTGCAGCGAACCCTGCACTGCTACTATTATAAACAAAGTTACGGACGATCACAAGGTTTTGTATGAAATTCAACAAATTTTGCAATGTGACAAGTTACTATTCATAGATAAGCAGGTGCAGGCTGCTGAACAAATGAAGGATCTCACATTACTCCCGACAAGATCCTTCGCTGCGCTCGGGATAAAACACATACCTATGCTGCAACTTATGAACTGATTAAAGGAGGGTGTGAACAGTCTCCCACGACCCAGGTGTCGCCAAACGACACGAAACCTTGGAAGGTTTCACAGGAGTAACTGTTCATCGGGACGTTTCCACACATTACCGCATTAATCCTGAAGAACCGTTACCCTGCCTGAGAAAACCTGCTGCACGGTTTCAAGCAGCTCTCTGTTGGTTATTTCTGATGCATTATGCAAAATAACCTGTTTCGGTGCCGCCGATATAAGAAAGCTGATCAACAAATCCTCTTCCTTGATCACCCCGTCGGTTTGATCCTCAGCCAGTTCATGAAACCACTGATCTGCAACTCTTTCCATGTTTTCATCGTATATTGAAAAGCTTGAATCCTTCTCTGCAATGACGTGAACACACTGAAATTTGGGCTTTTGCATCTGCACGAAACAGGTAAGCAAACGAATAAATTCCTGGTACTCCTTTTCCACCAGATACTGTCTGACGGCCCAGTCAATCATTTCTTCCAGTTCTCTGACATATTCCTGCATCCTGAAGGTAACAAAGCCTTCCAGGATAATATGATCGCTTTGGTTCAAAAAATCTGCCAGCTTGCGGGTAACAAGGTTTCTTCTGCGAACACGGATCACCGTGTCAAAGAAGTTCTGATCGTTTTCCTTCAGCTTTTTTTGTGCGAGGAGAATAATTTCACGTCGTTCATCAGCTCTGAGATATCCGTAATTTTTTTTGGTGACCCGGTTTAACAGCATTCCTTCATATGCGGACATTAAGTAATCGGCCAGGACGGGCGATAATTGATCGACCAAAGGGTTACTTCCCCTGTTCTTTTCCTTTTTGTTGCATTCCACTGCAATCAGGCCGTCATCATGATCCTGGTTTACAACGAAGCCTTCATCTGATTTGTCGGTCTTCATCAGCTCTTTCTGCAAATAGATCAAAAGCTCGCTTGCTCCATCACCGGCCGAAATCCGGACAGGCTGCATATTCACACTTCCTTTCCAGGTGTAGTATATGAAGGTCCGAAAGTGCGTATTCTGTTGGGTTGTATGTAATAAATGTAAGCCTTGCATGTTTTGTACTTCATGTTACTACCGCCGAAGTTTGCTTTTCATCATGAAAAAACCGTCTAGCTGCTATATACTATTCATTCAAAATTTCAACGGTGCCAACCGAACACCATCAATATTCTTTTCAAGAATTGATAAACTAACACGCTGATGATACAATTTTAATGTAACAAAACGATAATCAGGACGGGAGGCTTTCAAATGAATATTCTAACCCACGGCAAACGCCGGATAGCAATTTTTTTGTTATGCATCATGCTGCTTGCTGTCATCGGTCAGACACCCGCTGCTGCGGCTGTTAAAGCGGGAGACTATCTCTATTCCGAAGGCTTTGAATCACAAAACACGCTGACGCTGAATGGTCAGGGAACTATCGAATTAACAGACAAATACGCCGGCGCGGGCAAGCGCAGCCTGAGTGTTTCACCGACCGCCATCAACAATTACAGCGGTGCCGCCCTTCTTAATGAAACCCTGGAAACACCAATGATGCCTACAGGCCAATATAAGCTTACCGCGAAAGTTTTCAGCGCTGATGATGCAACCATGGGCGTGCGCGTGGAAACCAGGGACAGCACCAAAAAGATTACATACGGAAGTGTCGGCGGCATGAAAGTAACCCTGAAAGCCGGCCAATGGGTTGATATCGTGATGGATTTTACCGTACCGGAGGATCATGATTCAGTGATCGGTATTGTTTTCCATAATGCTGACAGGCTTACGGATCTCACCTTCTGTCTGGACGAAGTGAAGCTGCAGGTGATTACCCTGCCTGTTCCCGTCCAGGCAAAAAAAGGGCCGGAAATCAAAGAGTTGCTTGCCTTCCGCTTTGATGACAAGGCTGCGCACGAAAGCCTTTTTACACCGGGTTCCTCTTCAAAGATAGAGTGGGTGAACAAAGCCGGTATCGGCAAGGACGACAACACTGCCCTGAAGGTGACCCACATCGATGGTGAAACCTATACCAGCGCATATAACGCCATCAGGCTTACCCTTAAGGAACCACTCCCCGCAGGCGGTATCTATAATGTGTCGGTATGGTTTTATGCCCCCGCCGAAGGAAACGAGGGTAAACGCTCCCTCACCGGGCCGGGGATCGTGCTGAACGAAGAATATGCCTCCAACCAGTTCAAGCTTCCTGCCTATTATGGCACACTTCCGCTGGACGATTGGAAGCATGTTAACGTCCAGACCCCTTTGATGGAAAACCCGTTGAAAACCATCGATTTCCGTCTGGTCGTCAATGACGAACGCAAGCATGCCGACGTGTGGTACATCGATGAGATCGTGGTAAGCCAGGTTGGCGAGCTGCAGAAGATTGAAACCCCCGAATGGGATCTGTCCCTGCCCTCACTGACCGAGGCTTATGAAAACTACTTTGACATCGGTAATGTCATCAACACAAGCCAAACTGAAGATGCCGCGCTTACAGCCATGTTCAGCAAGCAGTATAACGTCGTAACCGCGGAGAATGAAATGAAGCCCCAGAGCCTTAGCCCTCAAAAGGGGAAATACAATTATGACAGCGCCGACAAGATCATCAACTGGGCTGAAGCGAACAAAATCAAAGTTCATGGGCATACGCTGGTCTGGCATTCTCAATCAGCCCAATGGCTGACCTTTGATGATGAAAATCAGGTGCTGACCCGAGCTGAAGCCAAGGCTAACCTGGAAGACTACATTACTAATGTGGCCGGACATTTCAAAGGCAAGGTTGTATCCTGGGATGTGGTGAACGAGGCCTTTTCCGACAGCGCCAGCTCAAACTGGAAGGAAGGCTTGCGTAAGGATTCTCCCTGGTACCTCGCTTATGATAACGGTGCGGATGCGTCTAAAGGCGAAAGCGGTGCCGATTACCTCTATGATGCATTTGTGCTTGCGCGCCTGGCCGATCCAACCGCTACACTATACTATAATGACTATAATGAAACCGATGCTCCGAAGAGGGAAGCCATCGCTGCCATGGCCGAAGAGCTGAACAAAATGTGGAAAAATGACAGCCGCAACACCCAGCCCGATCGTTTGCTGGTCGAGGGTTTGGGCATGCAGGCTCACTATTGGACTGAAAACCTGAAGCCCCTCGAAGTAGACGCAACCATTGCGCGTTTCGCAGCCACCGGTGCAAAGGTTATCGTCACCGAGCTGGACATTCCGTACGGTTCCTATGGCAACCAGAAAACCACTCCCCTCAGCGAGGCTGAGGAATTGCAGCAGGCTCAGTTATATGCACAGGTATTTGAGGTGTATAAGAAATACGCCGATCATATCGATCGCGTCACGTTCTGGGGCAAGGCCGACCCTCAAAGCTGGCGTTCTCAGGGCAGTCCGCTACTGTTTGACAAAACCTTCGCGGCAAAGCAATCCTTTTATGCCGTTCTCGATTCTGAAGGCTTCCTGTTGAAGAACTGGAAGAGCGCATTCAAAGATGTCACCGCTAATGACTGGTTCTTCACCGATGTAGCCTATTGCACCATGAACAAGCTGACACAGGGTACCGGGTTTTCTACTTACAGCCCAGCTTCACAGGTAACCTGGGGGCAACTGCTGGTGATCCTGTACCGTTTGGATGGCCAAACCGGTGTAACCGTTGGCCAAGACTGGAACCTTGCCTCGGATGGCTGGGCGGTTGCAAACGGACTTGCGAAACTCGGCTTTAAATCCGACGCGCAACTAAACAGGCAGGATATGGCTGTTATTCTGCAAAGATACCTGGAATATTCCGAGACCCAGTTAAAGCAAAACAAAATGAGACATATTTATGAAGATGACGCAAAGATTGATGCACAGGCAAAGCCCGCTGTTTATCTTTTATATAACAGTGGTATCATCACCGGAAAACCAGGCAACCTGTTTGACCCTGCAGGCTATACCAACCGCGCTGAGATTGCGGCTATCCTCCACCGTTTGGTAAAGGCAATGAAAGCGTCCGAGTAAAACATAACCAGGGCTGTTTCAGTTGAAACAGCCCCTTTTTCATGTCTGATGTAAAGACCTCACTTTTCGATACCGGCCAGGCGTTGTCTGCATATACTGTCTGAACCGTTCTATAAAATAGCTGAAATTGTTGAAGCCCACCTCCATCGCAATATCCAGAACCTTTCTGTCGGTGTTCTTCAAAAGGGCAGCCGCTTTCATGATCCTGTAATAGTTAATGTATTCTACAGGAGTTTTCAATACGATTTTTTTGAAGAACCTGCAGAAGTGGCCTTCGCTCATATTGGCAATTCCGGCCAGCTCGCCAATGCGGATCTCTCGCTCATAGTTCTTCTGAATATAGCCGATGGCCTCCTTGATTGGGTCTGCTCTGTTTATATAAGACGATTCGGCAATTTCCTTTGGGGAATGTCTTAACAGAATGGAGAATATAGCGTATAACTGAGCCTTGATCTGCATTTCATAGGCATATTCCTTCTGCTGTGCAGCCCTCATGGCTTCCTTCAAATGAGTTGTCACGTCCTTTTCCCAGTCTGCTTCATTGCGTATGACCGTGGGTAAAAGACATTGTTTTTCCAGAATTGGGTTGATGTATTTCCCCTGGATCAGGTCATGGGGATTGCTGTTTAAAAATACAGTATGAAAAACAATAGCTGTAAAGCTTGCAGCCTGCGACGCGGAGGTTCCGCTGTGGATTTCTCCTGCGTGAATGAAAAGTGCCTGGCCTTCCTTCAACTCATATTGATGTGTCCCAACCTGAAACACACCCTCCCCCTGGGTCAGAAGTAAGAACTCCAGCTCATCATGCCAGTGGCAGTCTAAAATTGTTGCAGGCGTTTGATACTCCATTTCGTATAAAGCAAATGGAAAAAGAATGTCGCCATGGGTTTTGTTTTCTTTCAATAACAGCTCCATTGTTTATCAAATTCTCCTAATACCCCTGCCTCTGAGCGTATTTTTAGCCTTTTGGATTAAAAATACGTGCAGGAAGATAAACTGATTCCCGGTCTTGAAGATATTTCAAAGATAGTAACGTTTCATTGAGAATGCATCAAAATTGTGTTATTCTTTATCAATATATCACAAGATAAATACGAATTCTATCATTATACTGATATTAACAGGGTTACTGTGTGATATCGCAGCAACAAAAAAATACATAAGCTTGTTACCCTGAATGAAGGGAAAGATCTTATTGCATGATTTCACTGTATTCGTAACGAAGGAGGTTTTTATTCATGAAGTTCAGCGAAGGTTTCTGGAGCCTGAAGAAAGGCGTATCCCTATACAGCCCCGCAGAGGCCAGGGATATTACCGTTTCCGGAAGAAAACTGAAGGTGGTTGCTCCCACAAAAAACATCAACCATCGGGGGGACACCCTGAACCTTGCACAGATCACCATTGAATTCAGCTCTCCGCTGCCGGATATCATCGGTGTTAAGATTATACACCATCGGGGCAGGATTCCCCGGGACCCCGAGTTCAGGTTGAATTCAAATACCGACTTCCCGATTGAATTGTCCATCAACGATGATTTTGCCAGCCTGACCAGCGGCAGCCTGATGGTGAAGATCAGCAAAAAGAACTGGCAGGTAGACTTTGAATACCAGGGTCGGCGCATCACCGGAACCAAGGGCAAGAGTATGGGTTACCTGACAACGGAAAATAACGAAGCTTTCGTCCGGGAGCAATTGGATCTGGATGTAGGAGAATATGTATATGGCCTTGGTGAACGCTTTACACCCTTTGTGAAAAACGGGCAGAGCGTAGACATATGGAATGAAGACGGCGGCACGAGCAGTGAGCTTAGCTATAAGAATATCCCCTTCTATTTAACCAGCAAAGGGTATGGCGTTTTGGTCAATCACCCCGAACGTGTTTCCTATGAGATTGCTTCCGAGGTGGTATCAAAGGTGCAGTTCAGTGTGCCCGGGGAAAGCCTTGAATATTTTGTGGTTGGTGGAAGCTCTTTGAAGGATGTGTTGAAAAACTATACCTGCCTTACCGGAAAACCCGCATTGCTGCCGGCCTGGTCCTTTGGCCTGTGGCTTTCCACATCATTTTTAACAAGCTATGATGAAAACACCGTAACCAGCTTTATTGACGGAATGAAAAGCCGTGACATTCCGCTTTCCGTTTTCCACTTTGATTGCTTTTGGATGAAGGAATTTCAGTGGTGTGATTTCCAATGGGATCGTGATGTTTTTCCTGATCCCGCTGCAATACTGAAGCGGCTGAAAGATAGAGGGCTGAAGATTTGTGTGTGGATCAACCCCTATATCGCGCAAAAATCGTGCTTGTTTGATGAAGGAATGGAGAATGGATACCTGCTGAAAACGAAGGACGGGGATGTTTGGCAGTGTGATTTGTGGCAAGCCGGTATGGGCATCGTGGATTTCACGAACCCCGACGCGGTGGTCTGGTACCAGGAAAAGCTGAAAGCATTGATGGATGTGGGTGTGGACTGCTTTAAAACAGATTTTGGTGAAAGAATTCCCACCGATGTGGTCTATTATGATGGCTCAAACCCCGAAAAAATGCACAACTATTATACCCAACTATATAACAAAGCCGTGTTTGAACTGTTGAAAAGGGAGCGCAAGCCCGCTGACGCTGTGGTTTTCGCTCGTTCAGCCACCGTTGGCGGCCAGCAGTATCCCGTTCACTGGGGCGGCGACTGCACCGCAAACTATCCTTCCATGGCAGAGTCCCTGCGCGGTGGTTTATCGCTGTGCCTGACAGGGTTTGGGTTCTGGAGTCATGATATCGGCGGCTTTGAACAAACCGCAACACCGGATTTGTATAAAAGATGGGTGGCTTTCGGCCTGCTTTCCACCCACAGCCGACTGCACGGCAGTACAAGCTATCGTGTGCCCTGGCTTTTTGATGAGGAAGCCGTTGATGTTTTGCGCTTCTTCACCAAATTGAAGTGCCGGCTGATGCCTTACTTGTACGATGCTGCCTGCGAAGCGGCAAATGACGGTATTCCCGCAATGCGTGCCATGGTGCTGGAATTCCCGGAGGATACTACCTGTGAAACCCTGGATCGTCAGTATATGCTCGGTGAAAACCTGCTCGTAGCACCGATTTTTTCTGAAGATAAGACTGTACGCTATTATGTGCCTGAAGGAACCTGGACACATTTTCTATCCGGGAAAAAGATACAGGGTGGCAGATGGTACAGCGAAACCTATGATTATTTCAGCCTTCCGCTGCTGGCCAGGCCAAACAGCCTGATAGCTGTTGGAAGCTGTGAAGACAAGGCCGAATATGACTTTTCAGAGAATGTAACGTTATATTTATTTGAGCTGGAAGACGGCAAGGAAACAAAATGCACCGTATACAGGCCGGGTGGCGAAAAGGTACTAGAGGTTGAGGTGACAAAGCGTGGAATGCAACTACACGTAAATGCAACAGGTGGTGAAAAACCCTGGAAACTACTGCTGCATGGCATTGAAACGATTCGCAGCACAACAGGCTGCACTTATGAGACCAACCCGAATGGAATATTGGTCACACCTGAGAACAAGAGTTCATTTTCCATCGTGCTTTGATCATTTTTCTGTAGAAAGAAGATGACCCGCTGTTTAACACCAGCGGGTCATCTTTTTGTTCATATTCTTTAATGAGCACTTGCTCGAATTATATATTAATACAGGCGCATATAAAGGAGCGTACC
>JAAYJG010000001.1 GCA_012523055.1 Ruminiclostridium sp.
GGCACAGGGTTCAGTTTTTCAAGACTGCGCGCGAAAGGGTCTTCGGTCAATTCCACCGGGGGTGTTGCCAGTGGCCCGGTTAGCTTCATGAAGGTGTTTAATTCCGCAACCGAAGCCGTGAAACAGGGCGGTACACGCAGAGGCGCCAACATGGGCATCTTGCGTATTGATCACCCGGATATCCTGGAGTTTATCACCTGCAAGCAGAACAATGCCGAGATCACCAATTTCAATATCAGCGTCGGTATCACCGAAACCTTTATGGAAGCCGTGGAGCTGGGCAAGGATTATGATCTGATCGAGCCCAAAACAAAGCAAAAGGTCGGCAGCCTGAACGCCCGTGAGGTTTTCAACATGATGGTTGAGATGGCCTGGAAAAACGGCGAACCCGGCATCATTTTCCTGGACAGGCTGAACCGCGACAACGCCACCCCCGAGCTGGGCGAGATTGAAAGCACTAATCCGTGCTTCCATCCGGATACACTTATTTCGACAGAAGAAGGGCTTGTGCCGATCAAAGAATTGTATGACAGGTACAAGGATGAAACATTCAATATTTATGTGGATAAAAGAGTTCAGGGCGAGAAGCTGGAACTGAATGGCCGAACCTACTATAAGAATGGTGTGGAATTAAAGCCTGCCAGGGTGTTTATCACCGGCACAAAGCAAACCTATAAGGTCACTTTAAAAAACGGCCAGGAACTGAAGGTCACCGGAGATCACAGAATCCTGACCACCGATGGCTGGAAGGAAGCAAAAACGCTTACCAGTAATGACATGGTATTTGTTCAGTCCGGAGCGGGAACCTTTGCAAAGCAAGATTCCATCGGTACCGATATGGGTCTTTTCCTTGGCTGGGCCACCGGTGACGGCTGGTTTACCGCAGCACAGGATGTTGTAGGCCTAACCTTTGCCGAAAATGAATACGATATTTGTGAAACCCTGAACATCATCGCCCAGGAGAATGGCGGGGGAAACCGGAAGGCTTTTCAGCGTGAAAACAAAACCTGGAACCTGATGTTCAAACGGAAGGACTTTATTGAAAAGGTTTCATCCATTGGTTTAATGCCAGTCAAGGCACCGGATAAGAGGGTTCCACAGGGAATCTTTACCGCAACCCGGGAAACCGTTATCGCTTATCTGAATGGTCTTTTCAGTGCTGACGGGACAGTGAATGTTATAGATGAAAACCACAGGGATTTACGGCTTTCTTCCGCTTCTGAAGACCTTTTGAAGGACGTTCAGCTACTGCTGCTCCAGCTTGGTATTTACAGCAATATCTATAAAAGGGATAAAGCGAATCAACATAGCTTTACTTATACTACAAAAAGCGGCGAGGAAAGAACCAATGTTGGCGGAACCTATTTTGAACTAATCATCACCGGCGATGATATGGTTACCTTTGCCCAAACCATTGGAACACTGGTAAATACAGCAAAAGACATGAAACTGAAAAAGGCGGCCAGGACTTCAAGGAAGAAAACGAAATTCATGTCTTCAGTGATATCCGTCATTGAAGATGAAATAACACAGGTTTATGATATCAATGAAGGTGATACCCATTCCCTGATAGCACAGGGATGTGTTGTCCATAATTGTGGTGAGCAGCCTTTGCTGCCGTACGAAGCCTGTAACCTCGGATCGATTAATTTGAGCTTGATGCTAAAAGAAACAGATAACGGGCTGGAAGTGGATTACGACAAGTTAAAGGAAACTGTTCATGAAGCAGTGCATTTTCTCGACAACGTGATCGATGTGAATAAATACCCGCTGCCCCAAATCGACCAGATGACAAGGGGAACCCGCAAGATAGGGCTTGGCGTGATGGGCTGGGCGGACATGCTGTTACAGCTGGGAATTGCGTATAATTCCGAAGAGGCAAATGCACTTGCTGAAAAGGTGATGGGCTTTATCGGTGAACAAGCCCGTGCGAAATCCATTGAAATCGCCAAGGTAAAAGGCGTATTCCCGTTATATGACAAGAGCATTTTCAAAAAGGAAAAGATAAAAATTCGTAACGCGACCACCACCACCATTGCGCCAACTGGAACCCTCAGTATTATCGCCGGAGTATCCAGCGGTGTGGAGCCGTTATTCGCCATCTCTTTCATTAAGAACGTGATGGACAATGACGAGCTGGTGGAAACCAACCCAATCTTCAAGGCAGTGGCAGAGCAAAGAGGTTTTTACTCTGATGAACTGATGAAGGTGATTGCTAAAAAGGGAGTGCTTCATGGTGTGGACGATGTTCCGGAGGATGTTCGGGAAATCTTCGTCACAGCCCATGACATCACGCCGGAATGGCATGTCAGAATGCAGGCTTCCTTCCAGAAGCATACCGATAATGCCGTATCAAAAACGGTGAACCTGAGAAATGAAGCCAC
>JAAYJG010000085.1 GCA_012523055.1 Ruminiclostridium sp.
AGCATTTCTGTTTCTCCATGTGCAAGGATTTTCTGACAAAATCGTAGTTTTCCTTTCACTATTATATCACAAAAATGCCTTAGAACATAGTGTTTACAATACTTTGACCGTTTTTCAGTAGACCCTAATTAAGTATACAAAAAAATGTGATGGATGTAGATATTGCGTCCAAACAGATAAAACCGGTGTGCGACCTTTGGCACATATTCCGATAACCCATGACCAGTCAGAATATATGTTGTGTCCGTACTTCCCAGGATATAGTTATTCTTGGACAAGCATTGATGATAACCTTGTAGATAACATTATTGCTTTATTGACTTTTATGGATGGCTTTGCAAAAAACATGTCCAATCAAACAAAATGAGCATAATCAGAAGTCGTTTTACTTCACAATGATTATATAGATTAAACAACTTCGCCGTATGAGCATAATTTGAAATAAGGTGAATGCAAGATCCACGTTAGTGAAACCTTAAAGGCCTTGAGTGAGGAGGGATCCCTTCGCGTACTGATGAACCAGGGCTTCAAACTTTTCTCTGCTGAAACCCTGTAAAAGATTCACTTTATCGGGCGCCATGTTGATATGGTGATGTTCGGTCAGCGTATGAACCGGAATGCCGATGAACTCAGAAATCCTGGCTTGGCTGCGGGAGATTTCTGAGGTTTTGACAATAAGAGATCTTTCCGGCGGTAAAAGCTCCAAAATTCTTGAATTCAGATCAGCCCAGCTTTTGATGAACATTTCCACCAGAGGATCCAGGTTTCTCAACAGATCTTCATAGGAGTTGAACCAATTCCAGTCATATTCCCCGAAGAGGATCCGGCCGTAATTCAGCATCCAGTCGGGCATCTCCTGCCCGATATCCCCAAAGTGTTTTTTCCAGCGAGATATCATTCTAAGGAAGGAATTCACCCAGGAATAACAGTCCCGGATTGTGAAAATGAACTTTGCCTCCGGGAATTCGTTCACCAGAATATGAAGATAAAAATGATTAAAGCTGGCCGTATCCATCTCCAGCTGTCCGATTTCATGACGGTACCGTATATAATCCCGCAGGGTGTTTTCGCTGATCCAGCCATCCTTCCAGGCGGTTATCAGCTCTACCGATTCCCGTTCCTTGTATTCTGCGACTGAATTGTAATTGGAAAACAGGGCCATTATCGATGAGCAGCCCGATCGCGGCAAGCCTGTGTTATATGCATGGAATCTGCGGGGGCTTGATGACATCTGCGCGAATCCCCACGGCGAAGCACCAATGCTTCCTGATGTTTCCTTAGCAGCGTCGATACCGCATGCCCGGTCAGGATCAAGCGAGAGTAGCAGTGCCTTTAATTCCGATGGCAGTACAAAGGATGGATAAGATTGCTGCTTCAGTACGAAAATCCGTTTGTACGAGGTTTGTGTAGGCAGCGAATACCCCCCCGGCGGGACATCCCTCAAGTTTTCGGTATTTACTGCAACCTCCTTCAGAAAATCTGCGGTCTGAACCGGTTTCAGAAGCTGACAGCAACGGTATAAATCGACAACCGTGGTGTCCCAGAGCAGGGTTTCTTTTCGTCCGGCTTTCAAAAAAGTTGCACAAAGGGTAAGGAAAGTTGTGTAATCTTCATTTAAATAAGCGCTCTTCATTTCTCCCCAGCCAAAAATCTCCTTCAGGGGATCCTGATTGTGGAAGTGTTTCCAAACATGAAAACCTGAAAACATCTCAGCAGCCTGTTCCTTGGGATGCGCAGCAAGAATCATGCCCGCTTCACTAGCAAACTGAGCGGCTAAAGCTTGTCGGGAGGGTTCGGGAATTAGCTCCCGAAAGCTTTGCTCCCAACCCTTTGAAATTTGCAGATGGCTGACATAACCCAAAAGGTAGGAAATCGCTTCCCCGCATAGCTGTAATGCCAGGCTTTCTTCGCATGCCCTTCGGCATACTCTGATATAAAGCAGTACCTGCTGCAACCTGAGAATGTGCAAAAAAGCTATGGAATAGTCCTGTTCCAGCAGTTGAGTTACAGAAAGAGCTTTCAGGATAAATTTACGTGTCCGCCGATCATTTTTCAAATCGAATGAAAGCTCTGCCTGCGCCTGCAGGATGAATGATGAACATAACAGGTGCGTCGGCCGGGATACAGCTTTCTTTTTCAGTTCTCTGCATGCTTCATGCAGGGTGTTCTCAGATGCTTGGTGAAGGTTTTGTGCTCGCAGGTTATCAGAAATGTTCAAAAGATGCATGACTTTGTTATAGATTATTTGTTCTTCTGCAGATACGGAAGCGTTTATGTAAGCTGCAGTCAGTTTTTTCAGCGAAGCCTCGCCGGCCTCCTCCAACAGCGGTACCGGCTGGTTCAGACCCTGTCGGTATGCCATGATGCATCTGGCTAAAAGGGCATTGAGATTGGGCATATACACACATCCTTTGCTATAAAATCTTGTTCAACTTCTGCCCTGAACCACAGATTTCAGACTCCAGGGCTTGTTGAACCGGTTGCCGTGAGCGGCATTATACAAAATGGAATGAGCAATGATTTCGTCGGTACTGTCCAGAGCCGGCCATAATGCCCAATTCAAATCCTCCAGTGTCTTTCCCTGAAGCACCGGTGCGTGCCGCGCGTATTCAGGGGTTCCGGGAACAAACGCCACCGGGGCGATTTCCGGGATCGCACCCATATCGTGGATTTCCCGGATAATGGTTACGAGTTCAATCAGATTGTCGTCCATGAACCCAACCGGAAAGGAGCAGTGGAAATCGGACAGATCAAAGCCGGCCTTCTGAAAAAGTTCCACTGCGTTGAAAAAATTCCCCGGAGAATAGCTTTTTTGCAACACAGCGGTCTCCAGTTCCCGGGGAAGGGTAAGGCCCTTCACACCTGCCTCGTGCATCATTACAGCAAGCTCCGGCGTTACTTTGTCCGGCTGTATGCCGCCATAAAAGTAAAGCCTTGCATCCAGCTTCCGGTCTATGCATTCCCGCAGAAAAGCTTTCAGATCAAAGCACGCCACATTCGGATCAATGTTCACAAAATCAGAAATACCAAATTGTTCCCTCTTACGTTTCAGATCCTCCACCAAAGCCTGAATATCAAGCCGTACTATCTCCTGATGCAGCAGGCTGTTAACGCAATGAGAGCAACGATTGCTACAGCCCAGATCCAGCTGAAACACGATATAATCCATAGCTCCCTGAAACAGGGAGTAATCCGGAAACAACCGCTCAGCCCCGGGGAAAAGCCCTCTGAAGACGGTTGCGCCGCTTTTTTGCTCAGCTTCCTGCGGAAACAAGGTAGCATAATTTCCTCCCAGCAAAATCTCTGCTTTGGGGAAAATTCTTCTTGCAGTGCGAATTACCTCATGAGCTAATTCATTATTAAATGTCATGTGGCAGGATACCCAGATCTCATCGGGCGCAGTCTGCTTTTTCAGCTCATCCTCGAGCCAGCGGATAGGCTTGCCCAGAAGATAGGTGTCGATATACAAATTTAACCGGTTCGATCCAAATGGAAGTTTTTTATAAGGCTGAAGAGAAAGAACAGGTTTAAAATTGTCATCCCCAGGAGGTATATCCCTGCTTGATTTGATGCTGCCGGGGTTGCTTCCGCCCTCATAATCCATACAATCAATAAAGGCTGTTTCATTGCCCTGAAGCCTGTGCCAGGTAATCAATTTC
>JAAYJG010000086.1 GCA_012523055.1 Ruminiclostridium sp.
CGGTATTCTGCTCGCCCTTGCGGCTGTGTTTTTTATCGCCGTTCTCCTGGGCTTTTTCTATGGAAGGTTTTGGATGTTTCTCCCTGCCTTTTGTATCGAGCAGAGAAAAGGCAGCAAGAACATCAGCCGCGGGGGTAACCTTGGGAAAGACAGCTCTTGGCTGATCAGCCTCACCTATGTCGTCGGAAACCTTCTTGTGTGGCTTTTTCCGGGCGTTATCAACTCGGCATTCAGCATCACAGGCCTTCTGGCTGGTGACTATGATGTTACAGCGATGCGTTTGGTGACAGTACTCGCGCAAATCTTCACCGCGGTGCTGCAGCCGCTGATCATTTGTATTTTCACCGCGTTATATATCACCCTCAGGGTAAGGCGGGAAGGGCTGGATATGGAGACATCTCTTTGGTCGATCAAGCAGGAAGAGAAGGACAGGATGCAACGATGGATGGCGGAGGCCCCGAATGCTGCTGAATGAAGCGAATGAACAGGAAATTAGAAAAACAGTTGAACAGATTCTCAGTCGCAGGGAATTTCAGCATAAAGAAAAGAACCCGATTGCGCAGATGATTAATCAGATCTGGGAAAGCATTTTGGAATGGGTCCGCGGGCTTTTTAAAAACCGCCAACCTCAAAGGCAGTCCCGGTTCAATCCCAATCAGTTCAGTCAAAATGTGGAGCTCATTTTAAAAATTGCATTGATTGTTCTTGCGGCGGTTGTTTTGTTTATCGTGATCCGTCTGGTGATCAAGCGCATTTATCTTCCCGGGAAAATGAAGAAATCAAAAATACCCAAAGCTCATGAGTTTCTGGAAAACCCGGAGTCAGCCCTTGAAAAGATGAAAAGCCTGATGGATAAGGGGCTGTTCAACGAGGCGATGCGTTACCTCTTCGTCGCGGTTTTACTGGAGCTTCACGACAGAAAAATCATCAAAATTGAAAAATGGAAAACGAACCGCATTTATATGCGTGAGATAACGGCCAGCAGCCCGCAGCTCGTTCCTCCAATGAGAGAGCTTTCGGCGGTTTTCAACGGGTGCTGCTATGGCAACCGAAACATTGATGAAGAATGCATGAACACATGGCTGCAATTTTACAGAAACGAAAAGGGCAAGGATGAAAAAACGAATCAGAAAGTGGATTAACTTCATATTGATCACACTTCTTATGACAGCGGCCGTCTTTATTCTATACTCAGTGACCGTGTATCAGAAGGAATATCCCGACTACAGCACATACAATACAACGCAGAACGGGATTAAGGCGTTATATCTGCTGGCCCGGGAGATGGGCTTTTCTGTCAGGCGCAATCATTATCCAGCGCAATTTGTGGAAGATGCCCCTGTTATGGTGATCTACCGGCCGGATGATTTAATTTTTAACGAAACCAACGAGCAGGAGTTTTTATCGGCATGGCTGAGCCAGGGGAACACGATGATTTTGGTGCCCGATCCGCAAACCCTTCAGGAGTTGTGGATATTTCAGGACATCTCCGAGCAAAAAAAGCAACATGAGATCATCAAGGCAGGAAACATCACAGCTACCTGGTACATGCTTGAAAAGGGCAGGGTTTGCGTCATGGACAGCGCGGATGCGTTCTTAAATGCTCAGCTGAAGAATTCGGACGCGGCGGTCGCGTTTGTTCAGGCCCTTGAAAAGGCAGGCAGCACAAAGGTGGTTTTTAATGAGTATTATCAATTCCTGCAAAAGCCCGCGCCCGGGTTTTGGGAGTTAATTGGCCCGACGGGCCAGCTGATAACCATTCAGCTTTTGCTGTGTCTGGTGTTGATAGCCATCCGTGGCTGGAAACCCTTTGGAAGGGTCAGAAACGAAAGAGAAATGGTAAAGCGGCCAGAAAACGAGGTTCAGAAAGCTTTATCCGGGCTTTATATGCGCATGAAGGCATACCCGCTGACGCTGTCAAACTATTACGGCTATTTCACACAGAAATACAGCCGCGTTTTGGCCACACCGGGGCCTCTGGCTGACAAGGCAAACCGTATACTCTCCTTGTGCACCATTTACATCGAACAGGACCAAAAGAGCCGGAAAGAGCTGCTGACGCTGGTGCGGCAGCTCGAAAGGCTGGAGGCCGAAATGATCGGGAGCCTGGGCCTGGAGGGTGGTAAGGGCCGCTGGAAAAAGCGAAAGCCATAACCAGCAGTATGCCTGTGAATTGACGGCATGCGTTTGCCCTTTGGATCCCGCAAGGGAAAGAGGGAGTTGGCAGTTAAACATGAAACAAAAAACACTGGAAAGAGCATCAGAAAATAAGTTTGTCGAAGAGAAAGCCTGGAAAGGAATGAAAAGCTATGGAAATGAATCTGGAGTTCGTGCAAACAAAATACAACCTGTTGATCGAACAGCTGAAGAAGGTGATTGTTGGCCAGGAGCAGTTTTTGGAG
>JAAYJG010000087.1 GCA_012523055.1 Ruminiclostridium sp.
CATCGGGCCTCGTTATATTTCTTACAGGGCAGCGAAAGCTCTCTGTTTCTTTGAGGATATCGCAATGATTGCCATTCCAGCAGCACCAACGCATAGCAGAACAATTTCCAGCCATACTCCGCCATCTCCGGATTGTGGGTTATCGCCAACGGCATAATCGGTCACACCCTGTGGCAGCGGGTTTGCCTGATCCACATCCGTTGCGGGCCCCTGGGTGTTTCGGATGGTTTCCAGTACTGCCACAAACGAGGTGTAAGGTGTCATCATGCTGTATTCCAAACCCAGCGCGGTGATCTGTTCGATCAGTGCTTGATCATGGTAACTTGCTTCGTAAAACGTAAGACGTTCCACCTTGGAGCGCGCCCACAGATAGCGCAGGGCACTGTTGGATTCGGACAGGTTGTCCTGTGAGACCGTCAGCTCATGGTTGTAATCACCGCTTCCGGTTTTACCGGTGATTCGGATAGTTCCAGCAGGTTCCCCCTTCCACTTCCCAAGAACCACGAGGGGCCTTTGGGCAAAAAGGGCTGGCAGGTTTTCAGGTTCAACATCATAGGCTTCAAACCCGTCAAAGCTTACCTGGATGTTTGTCAGAACGGGTGATTTCACATAATCGCTGAACAGACGGGCTGTTTGGGCGGCATCCTCGGGGTTGGTCACGACAAAGGGCTCTCCCAGCCCGATCTTTGCAATACCCTCTATCAGAAAACGGTTTACCGAGCTGCCGATTCCAAAGGAGAAGAAATTGGTATTGTTCAGGTTTTGACTGATAATGTCGTAAATCTCTTTTTCACCATCGATATATCCATCGGTCACAATCAGTACGCTGCGCGAATATGATTCCTCTTTGGGCAGCGATACTGCCTGGGTCAGCGCCTGTGAAAGCTCGGTACCGCCTCCGCCCTGCTGATCATTGATCAAGTTGATCGCTTTTAGAATGTTTTCAGCATTGGCTGGGATGGAAGTGTTCGACATGATAAAAGAGTTTCCGGAAAAGAGGATGATATTGAATTTATCCTCGGGCCGCAGGTTCCCGATTAAGTCCCGCACAACGATCTTCGCCGTATCAAGCGGATAACCTATCATGGAGCCGGATACGTCCAGAACAAAAATATATTCTCTGGGCGGGATATCCTCAAGCACCACTCTTTCAGGCGGTTGAACCATCAACATGAAGTAATTTTCCTTCTCTGCGCGATAAAGGGTAAGACCGGATTGAATAGCGTCCCCCATTAATCCATAGCTGAGGATATAGTCCCTGTTACCGGCATATTCAGTCGGGTTTGCCAGGGTTACAGTTGCAGTGGTCTCATCTGTCCAGTCAATATTTACAGAATGGGAAGAGCTTTTCAGGTTTTGTACGGGGATTCCTGCCGACAGATGAACAGAAATATTGTAGCTTCCGGGAGGGGTTTCACCCTCGTGCAGATAGGGGCTTGCAACGAACCGATCTTCATCGGGCGCATTTGCAGCACTTTGGCTTGAGTAACGGGGCCCAACCACTGTTGGGAATACAAACTGATAGGTTCCATCGGTGGGAGTGATAAGCTCGGTATAGTGCAGTTCCAGCTCCATAGTATCCTGCGGCATAATGTTGGCTAGATTCATTGTAAAAACATTGGGCCTTTGCTCTTCAAGCAGAGAAGCAGTTTTTCCCTCGCTTTTCGCTTCCTCGAAAACTTCCCTTGCCTTTTGCTTCTCTTCAATTTTTGCGGTGATGATTTTATCTCCCAGGGTCATCTTCATTCCGTGAACGGTAGCCCGGGTGGATGCAGGAAATACATAGGTTGCGTTGATAGGCTTTGCGCCCGTATTCGTATAGACCTGTGTGACACGAATATCGGCGAGAACCCCGGTGATATTTACCTCAACCCGGGTATCCTTCAGTGGAAAAACATCCACGGAGGAATCGTCGCCTTCCACCATAAAGTATGGAGACAGGGTTTTGTCGGTCTGGTCCTTTTCGGTTTCCTGGCAGAAGCCAAAGTTATGCAGCAACAAGGCTGATAATAGGAGGATGCATAATGTCAACCGACCTTTTCGAATTTTCATGACGAAGACCACCTTTAACTAATATTTTTGGAAACATATGAAAGATCATTCCGTCCTCTTGGACGCACAAACTCTGAAATAAGTTCCCATTAAATATTTTTCCTGCACTGGTACTGTCAGGGAACCGATTGAACGGTTTTACAGTCACAAGGTCATACTAACCGAAAAGGGAGCTTTGATGATGTTAAGCCAAAAATTTTTAAAACTGAATAAGCGGAAAGTCCTTTTTTTGTTGTTTCTTGCGCTGTTCGTTTTTTCTGCCTTTAAAATCGGGTTCAGGCTTTATTCGCTTGGCAGGGAAAGCCAGGAATATGAAACCCTTCGCAAGCTTAAACAGGACAATATGGTCACAGCAACCGATCCACAGGCCATATCACTTTTGTCTGAAAGCTCGCAGCTCAGTCATGAGCCACCGCCCTACGAAGTGGTATTGAGGCCATCCAGTTGTTTAAACAGTGATGGTGTTTTGAAAATATACGCTGAAAACAAAGCGCTTAACGAAGACCTGGCCGGATGGATTCAAATGCCGGGGTATGAAAGAAACATCGATTACCCGTTGATGCAGGCAAAGGATAACAGCTTCTATCTTTCCAGAGATTTTTATAAAAACCCGGCCATCTGCGGCTCCATTTTCATGGATGCGTCAAACAACCCAGATGAAGTGGATCGCAATATTGTCGTTTACGGCCATGCCATGAGGGAAATGAGCATGTTCGGAAACCTGATGGATTTTCCCGACAAGCCGGAGGAACACCAAAAGAACACAACAATATACATTGACCTGATGCATACACTACTGGAATATGAGGTTTTTTCGACCTATTATACGGAAATATCATTTAACTACCGACAGACCGAGTTTTCCAGTGATGATGAATATCAAGCCTTTTTGAATGGAATTTGTTCCAGAACCTTTTATGATTATGGTATCTTTCCGGGTATCCGGGACAAAATATTAACCTTGTCCACCTGTAACGGCTATGCGGGGAAGGATGACCGCACCGTCATCCATGCCAGGCTTGTGAAACAGACGGTTTTCACCGGCTCACCCGACCCGGAAGCGCAGGAAACCCTGGAACCTAAGCAATCCGCACAGGAAACCCTGGAACCTAAGCAATCCGCACAGGAAACCCTGGAACCTGAGCCATCCAAAGAAGTGGTTTCAGCCAATATGTATCTGAACGAGCTGGAACTGCAATATTCTGAAGCAAGCCCGGAACCGGAGAGCGCAGACTATGAAGGCGTGGCCTTTGATATTCCCTTTGCCGGAGCCTACCGGTTTTACAATGCCGTTCTGCCCCGAAAAGCGAATACCTGCAGACTATGGATAGAGCCGTCCGATCCGCA
>JAAYJG010000088.1 GCA_012523055.1 Ruminiclostridium sp.
AAGTACAGAGAACATAAACGAAAGCTGGTGATAGTTTGGATAGAACAGATCGGATAGCGGGTGAAATGAAAAAGGAGATTGCAGATCTCATCTCCAACACCATTAAGGATCCCAGGCTTCCGGAGCTTGTTTCAATTACGGCAGTACGCGTTACGAAGGATCTTCGCTACGCGAAGGTTTTCGTCAGTGTTTATGGAGACGACCAACAGAAGAAGGATGCGCTACAGGCGCTGAAGCACGCAGCAGGCTTTGTACGGCGTGAAATCGGCCAACGCATTCAGCTGCGCTATACTCCTGAAATCTTGTTTGTCTTGGATGATTCTATCGAGTATGGCATGCATATCAGCAATTTGATCGACAAGACCATGAACCCCGGGAATGAATAGTTTGAAAGGATTGAGTTTTTGGAACAGCTTTTGGAATTAATCAGGCAGGCAGGTTCAGTTGCCGTCGTGACACATACCTCGGCAGATGGTGACGCTTTGGGGTCATCCCTGGCAATGGCTCTTACGCTGGAGCATATGGGTAAAAAAGTAGCCGTCTTTCTTGAGGAAGCCGTGCCGAAAACGTTGGATTTCCTGCCAGGACAGCAGCATATTGGCACAAATTTTGAACAAAACTTTGATCTGGCCATTTGCCTGGACACCAGTGACATGCACAGGCTGGGGAAACGGGCACAGCTTTACACCAATGCCAGGCATAAGATCACCATTGATCACCACACCACCAACAATATGGAAGCCGACGGTTTATGGATTGACACAAAGGCTGCGGCTGTTGGGGAAATGGTTTATTTTCTGGCTGCAGCGCTGCAGGTTCCCATCAGCCATGACATGGCCATATGCCTGTATACTGCCATCACAACCGACACGGGTGGTTTTCGCTACAGCAATACCAGACCGGAAAGCCATCTGATTGCAGCGGAGCTTTTAAAGAAGGAAATTCCCTTTGCTGATATTTCCAAAAAGGTTTTTGAGGTTGTTACCTATTCCAAGATGTCCCTGATGAAAAAAACATTGGATAATCTGACATTGTTCCATAATGGAAGAATAGCCTTTTCATGGATTAATCATGACGACATTCAACCTATAAACGCCCAGTCCGATGATTTCGAAGGGCTTGTGAATGTGGGAAGAAACCTTGAAGGGGTTGAGGTTTCCCTGTTTTTGCGGGAGGAGAAGCCCGGTCATTACAAGGGAAGCCTTCGCGCCAATGATTATGTGGATGTGGCACGAATTGCAAACCTTTTTTCCGGCGGCGGCCACAAGCGGGCGGCAGGTTTTTCCATGGACGGGAAGTTGGAGGATATCAGGGAATTACTGCTTGCGGAAATTGAAAAGGTAGTTTAAATGAACGGAATTTTATTGGTGCTGAAGCCCCCGGGCATGACATCCTTTGATGTGGTTTCCTGGCTTCGGGGGGGTTTCGGCGTGAAGAGGATTGGCCATGCGGGAACGCTTGATCCGGCTGCTGTGGGGCTCTTGCCCGTTTGTATCGGGAAAGCGGCCAAAACCATCGACTGGTTCCAGGAATTTGATAAGGCCTATCGG
>JAAYJG010000089.1 GCA_012523055.1 Ruminiclostridium sp.
CCGGAACAAAAGCAATATCAATCATAGCGTTTTTCAGCTTTGCGATCTGTTCCTTATACTTCCTTTCCATATCAGGGTTCCACGGGTCGGGCTCCCCGTCCCAATGCCACCAATGCAGATCACCTGCGTGATATATTGTAAAATCATCCATCTTCACCAAAAACGCTACGCCTTCGTCGGTAGATGTCAGGGTTTGAACGCTTATGCCTGATATTGTGTAGTTTTTTTCCGGAGACACTGATAAAAAGTTCCCGATACCCGGCACACAGATATCATCCGATAAAATATAATGCAGTTTTGGATGCTGTCTCTGCCAATTCAGAATCACCGGGTTGAAGTGATCACCATGTTTATGGGAAGCAAACACAAAAACCTCCTCATCACAATGAGCGCGGGGATCAAAAACGCCGCCCGCCAGGTCGGTCCTTGGTTTTGCAGCCCTGTTGTTGTAATAATCAAAAATCAACAGCCTGCTGCCGTATTTTACAGCATAACCGCTGTGAAACAGGTACCATATCTGTGCTGAGTTTTTCATACATTTCTCCAATCCGGCAAGCCCAATCATCTCAGCCCGCCAATCGATTATATAACGATTTCACTGCAGAAACTCCAGCCTCATCAGTTATTATCCTATCAAATCCTTAAAGTGAAAACAAATAAAAACACACCTTATAACAACGGAAGCGATTGCTTGCAATCTCAACACACTCGGGTTGCATGGGCGAGCAGCAGGCTTTAGCCTGCGACCAGCTGTTATATCGAGGCGGGAGATATGCTCGCCGCCTGATTAAGGTAATCGGTACCCGCCACCACACGTTTTTCAGCCCTTGGCTGAAAATACGTTAAGAGGTGGGGCGGGGGCCCATCGTGCCTCGTTATAAATTATTAGCGGTACGTACAAGAAATGTTCAGTCTCTGTTAAAAAAAGCTGAGCAGCAGGGCAGACATCTGCGAAAACGCTGGTTCGCCCTTACCTGTCAGGAAATTTATGGGGTGATAATATTATTTGACAAATCCCGCTTTCCTGCAGGGATATAATGATGCTGGGCTTTTTAAATGGGTTAGCTCGGACGAAACAGGGGGACGGTTCTTCTGTTTCATGTCCCATGAAACAGAAGAACCGTCCCCCTGTTTCGTCCCCCTGTTTTCCTGTGTTTGGTATAAATGACAATGACCATGCATATAGGTGGATAGTGGAGATACTATGTACTTTTTTAGTGGGGACAGAGGGTACAGTTTGAGGTGATTCTATGATTCTTTACATTGATGTGCTGTTTCTGGAGAATGTGATTGTCAACTATGGCATTCTCCTGGTCACCGAGAAATTGTCCGGACGATATTCCACCATCATGCGTAAATTTATATCAGCTGTTATTGGGGCAGTCTATCTGGCAGCCATGTTGTTATGCCCAAAAATACATACCCTGTATACCATAATGGGAAAACTGCTGCTGTCCATTCTGATGACAGCTGTGGCATTTCCAGGCAGGGAAATGAAGGGTATGCTGAAGGCCTTTCTGTCTTTTTATCTGTCAACCTTCATCTTTGCCGGGGCCGGTTTTGCCCTGATGAGCCTGACCAATCAGGGGATTTACTTTAAAAACGGCGAGTTTTACAACCAAATGAGAAGCGATACGCTGCTGCTGGTATTTACGCTGGTTTTTGGGTTTCTGATGGTGAGGGCTTTTACGGATATCTTCAGAAGGCGGATTGAAAAGGAATCCTTTATTGTAAAGGCGTCCATTCATCTTGGTGAAAAAACTGTAAGCCTGCTGGCACTGATAGATACCGGCAACTCGCTGATGGATCCGGTAACGCAATACCCTGTTATGATAGCCGAGCTGGATGGAATCAAGGAGCTGCTGCCTGCCGGAATGGCAGAATGGCTGAAAGACTGGTCTAAAACACAGAATGTTCCGGGGGCTTCAGAGGAAAACTTCGAATGGAAAAAAAGAGTACGGCTCATCCCTTTTCATGCCATCGGGACCAGTAACGGGATGCTGCCCGGCTTCAAACCCGACAGAATTTGCGTGGAAAAGGAGGAATTACAGTATGAACGGACACAGGTTGTCGTATGCATCTGCCAAAACAAGCTTTCAACGAGAAACCAGTACAGAGCCATCATCAGCCCCGAGCTGATATCGGCATAAGCCAGACAGGGCCGGTGTCCGA
>JAAYJG010000090.1 GCA_012523055.1 Ruminiclostridium sp.
CATTAAAAAGGGCATTCCGGTGAATATCCGAAATACCAATAACCCCGACGCACCAGGGACAATGATTGTGACAAACCGTGAGATCAAGAACGGTCCTGTTGCAGGAATTGCCGGAGCCGGCGGTTTTTTGTCGATTAACATTCATAAATATATGATGAACCGTGAAGTCGGCTTTGGTCGGAAGGTTTTGCGCATTCTCGAGGAAGAATCCCTTCCGTTCGAGCATATCCCTTCGGGCATCGACGACATCTCGGTGATCCTGCGGCAAAGGTATATTGATGAAGACACCCTGTCCAGAATTATGGAGCGAATTGCCCATGATTTGCAGGTGGACAGCATCACCATCGGTTACAATCTTGCCCTGGTGATGGTGGTAGGTGAGGGAATGCTGCGCTCGGTAGGCGTTGCCAGCCGTGCAACAACAGCACTGGCCAGGGGTGGTCTGAACATCCAGATGATCAACCAGGGTTCCTCCGAGGTGAGTATCATGTTCGGAGTGGACGAAGCCGACATGGATGACGCTATTATCTGCCTGTATAACGAATTCTTCAATTAATTTACACCGATTTACACCGGGGACAGGTTCCTGTGTAAATAACACATTTACACAGGAACCTGGACCCCGCCCGGTGTAAATAAGGTTACTCCTTCACCTTTACTCTTTCAAGATATTCGATGATAGTTCTCTCATCGTTCTGAGGATACCTGTAATTGTACTTTTGGGCTATACTTCTTCCAACTTCTCCGAACAGGTCGATCATGGCAAATACCGATTTCCAGACATCTTCATTGGTATTGGCTTGATAGGTTTCGCGATACTTTTCATATTGTAAGCCGGACAGGTACTTTTTTCGGTATTTTCCCAGGGTTCCCGTATTCACCTGATAATCATTTTTCATCCCAATATAGGCATCGAGCATGATATTGAGCATATCCCGCATGGAAATATCCCTGATAAACATCGCATAGGATAATTCGTCTCTTTTCAACCCTTTTGCAACGTTCTGCAGCTCCCAAAAAAACTCGGAGCATACTCTGTAAAACTGTTTTTCATCGATTGGCTTTATCCGAAAACGGCTTTCTTGGTTGTTCTTCAACATCGGAATTACATTGTCTTTATCCAACAGGCACTTAAGGTATTGCTCGCCGGAATGCTTTGCATGAAAGGTTTGCAGGGTGCAAATGGTCAAGTCAATGCGTGTGTCATCTTCAAACAGCATTAAAAAGCCTTTTCTGCCGGAAACAATTCCGGATAATGCTCACTTGGAATAAATATAAGCTTGACTGCTTTAAAAACCGACACATCAAATTGATTGACATCAGAAACGATATAGAGAATATCATAGTCCTGATATTGATCCTTTATTGACGGATTTGCCCTGGAGCCATATAATACAACGGCTATGATATTTTCATCATTTTCTGCGATTTCCCTAATAACAGAATACGGACTCTTCATTACAACTCTCCTTCATGATAAACACTCTTTTTGTTGCACTGTGCTTGCCAACGCATGTTTTTTCCTTTGATAAAATACTTTGTCGTGTAGGGGTGGGAGCTCATCCAGGATGATATATATCGTCGGCATTCGCCTATGGATACTTCTTTTTATACTTCAAATATTGGCTTTTAAGCAAAGTATCCGTTCTTTCAGAACCATGTGAAGGAAGGAATATTTTGCAGTCTGTTTGAATCAGCTTGTCCCAACTGTTCACCATCATGGAAGGATCGTCCGCGAATGGCGGAAAAACAGAATTTATAAACACTCCAAACATTGCATCACCCACAATTGCGATTTCCCCGTCGACAATGACACTGACAGAGCCCGCGGTATGACCGGGTGTGTGTATGATGTAAGCATTGAACCATTCATCCTTCAGGTCATATCTGTCTTTTATGATAATATCATTTTTTACAGCATCATATGCAACAAGCGGAGCAAGCTTTTGACCAAACGAATTCACAAAGAGCTTTGTGACAGCATTTGTGCCCTGTGGCAACACATTGCTTCCAGATTCAAGAAAGCCAGCATCATTTGCATGAATAGCGACTGTTGATTGATAATCCTTTTGAATGGAAGACGCATTTGATGCATGATCAAAATGGGCATGGGTCAGGATCAACAATGAAATATGGCTGCAATTTAAAGCTTTCAGGGCTTTATTCAGCCGTTTGTAATTCTTTTTAGTGCTGGTATCCACCAATAAATGATCTTTTCCGTTTGTGATCAGAAACACATTGCTTCTTCCTGATAAGACTCGAACTATTGTATACCCGCTGCTTGTCACCCATTTCTTCATCATAAACTCCTAATATTTACATCGTGAGCAGTGTGTTGTTCTCATATTTTTGATTCAGTATATCATATCTGACTAAGCAGCTAAAACGAATAATTGAAAACAAGTTTCTAAAAAGAGTTTCTACAGAGAAATCATATCATATTCACCGGCAATATCCAAACATTATCAGACAATGGCAACCGCTGCTTTGCAAGACAGACAACCGCACCGGTTCCAACCTTTTTGGATGGAATACGATTGAGACACTTGAAAGCACGGATCATGGATATTTTCGGATCTTATGAATAAAATGCTTAATTTATCGGAATGAGTTTCTGCAATGAAATCATATCCTATATTGACATCAATGTTACTTAAGTATATAATGTATACGATATTCGTTAATTATTTAAAAATAGTAACATTTATTTAAAGGAAGTAAAATGTAATGAACATCGCAAAGAAAGATACCGTTTCACCAAAATTCCGAAAGATGATTGATACAGCAAAGGCTTTGTTTTTCAAGCACGGCGTTAAAAGAGTGACGATCGAAGAAATCTGTGAAAAGGCCCATGTCAGCAAGGTCACCTTTTACAGGTATTTTACGAATAAAGAAGATATCCTGCGTCAGATACGTGATGAGCTGATGACAACTGGTTTTGCCAGGTACGACGAAATCATTGCGGGTGATATGCCGTTTCCGGAAAAAATTGACGAGATGACAAAGTGGCGTGTGGCATTTTTTTCGCAATTGAACAGTGAATTCATCGGGGACATCCTGCCTTTCGAGGACACTATGGCTCAGATGAAGAAGCGCTTTATGCAGAACATATTGAACGCTCAGCAGAAGAACGAGATCCGCAATGACCTTTCTCCCGGCCTGATCTGGCTGGCCGCGGAAAAGCTGAATGAAATCGCACAAGACGGGAGCTGGAAAGAAGCTGTACCAGATTACAACGAATTCCACAGGCAGCTTCGTACCTTGTACTTCCACGGTTTACTGACAAAATAAGTTTATGTCCCTGCCACTGCATTTTTTAGTCCTGAATCAATAAGTAAGTTTGCGAAAGGGGTTCAGTCATGGAAAAATATGTTGAGGCGGTTAACCTGGTTTATCATTACGGCGATATTCATGCGGTGAACGACATTAGTTTTTCGGTTAGAAAGGGTGAAATTCTAGGCTTTTTAGGCCCGAACGGCGCAGGTAAATCCACCACAATACAAATGCTGACAGGGCAACTGAAGCCGAAATCCGGCAGCGCCAAAATACTGGGGATGGATGTACATAAAACTCCGAGAGAGGTCAAGCACCGCTTCGGTGTCTGCTTTGAGCAGCCCAATTTATATGAGCAGCTGACCGCAAAGGAAAACCTGGTGTTTTTCGCCAGGCTGTTCCGTTTAAGCGGTTTCTCGCCAGAAAAACTGCTAGATAAGGTCGGCCTGGGTGACCGTATGAATGAAAAGGTATCTAAATACTCAAAGGGCATGAAGCAGCGACTGATGCTTGCGCGAGCTTTGATCAATACGCCGGATGTCCTGTTTTTGGATGAACCCGCCAGCGGGCTTGACCCTGTATCTGCACAGGCGCTTCGGAACATTATATTTGAAGAGAAACAGCGCGGCTCGGCGATTTTGCTGACGACCCACGACATGGTCGACGCAGATAAGCTGTCGGATCGGGTGGCTTTCATCAACGGAGGAAAAATCGCCGCTCTTGACACGCCGTATAACCTGAAGCTGCAGTTTGGTCAAAAGATGCTTTTGGTTGAGGCGGCGGATCAAAACGGCAGCAAAAAGACGCTGCAGCTACCCATCGATCTGCCTTCTTCGGGGGAAAAGCTTCGGGAAATTTTTGAGAACAAAACAGTTTTGACTGTTCACAGCAAAGAGGCTTCTTTAGAGGACATCTTCATCAGGATTACAGGACGGGGGCTGGCGGGATGACAGTAAGAACGATACTTACCCTTCTGGGAAAAGAATATAAATTACTGTTCCGCAACAGTTTATTTCTCATTTTCAGCGTTGCGTTACTGATAGTCCTTGTTGGTCTTTTTTATGTACTGCCGGCAGAAATCAACCAGGAAGAGCCTACGGTTGCAGTGTATTCCGAGGTAGACGCGACAGCGTTTTTTCACGCTTGGGATGAAGGTGTTACAGCCGTTAAGTATGCCCGTGTGGCATCGGCCGAAGCACTGAACAAGGCTGTTGAAAACGGTGATTATTCGGTCGGGTTTATCATCACAGCCAATATGTGGCGATATCTTCAAACCGGTAATCCAGCTGAAGTAACCTTGTTCACATCGCCAGGTCTGGCGGACGAGTACGTCAGGTCCATATCGTTTGTGCTGGAGATCGTGTTCAGTGAAATGACTTATCGTACGCAGGATTCTCCCCTTCTGATCAAAACCGAAGAAATCTTCGTCGGCGACGATATCATGGCAAATACAATACCCTTTAAGCAGCGGATGGTTCCGCTCATGGTCAGCCTTCTTCTGGTCATGGAGGTATTCACATTGGGAATATCTCTGGTTGAAGAGAAGGAGAACAGGAGCATAAAGGCGGTTCTGGCCGCTCCTGTGAGTATGAGCGAGTTTCTTTTCGCAAAAAGCTTTGCAGGAGTATCCGTGATCTTCATCCAGATTCTTATATTCCTAATTGCTGTCGGTTCACTGACTTCACAAATGCTTGCTGTTTTTTGGGTAGTATTGGCTGGGGCGTTGCTGACAACGGGCATTTCCGCACTGCTCGCAGCGTTTTCGACAGACATGATGTCTCTGGTTTCAAAAGGAATTTTCGCGATGATCGTGATGATCTTTCCGCTGTTCGGAATATTGTTTCCGGGAATGCTATCCTCATGGATGCGTATCATCCCCACCTACATGCTGGCCGACAGCTTAAGTCTTTTGATGAACAACGGCGCGGCTTCGAATGAAACGCTGATGCAGATCTGCGTTTTGACCATTGTCGCTGCACCGCTCTTCGTTGCAGGAATCGATTGTATTCGGAGGAAAGTACAGTGTCAATAAGAAACATATTTACACTTTTACGCCACGACCTGAAGATGAGTCTGAAAGGCTTTTTGGTTTTCCAGCTGTTTTTGGCTCCGCTGAGCCTTTGGTTGATCATCTATCTGCTATTCGGCCAGATGTCAGTCGGAAATGCGAAAATCGGCCTTCTTGAGCAGGAGAATTCACTATTGGCGAAGCTATTTTCAGAAAGTGCGCAGGTCAATCGTTTCGGCAGTGAGGAAGGCATGCTCAACAAACTGGAAGCTGGTAAGCTTGATATGGGTATTATTTTATCTCCGGGTTTTGACGAGAACGTCCAGTCCGGTAAAGAAGGCGAAATGAAAATCTATATCAGTGGCTCATCCCAACTGCAGCAGCGTTTGCAAGCCTTCATTCTCCTGCAAAAGGGAGTACTGTTAGTGCAGGGTAAAGAATCTGTCGTACATATTTCCACACAACCGCTGGGCAGCGACGTAATCGCTCCCTGGTATGATCGCCTGCTCCCGCTTGTTGTGTTGATCGCCGTGATGATGGGCGGCATTTTTATTCCCGCTACATCCCTGATCGGCGATAAGCAGCGGAAAACACTGAGCGCGCTGTTGGTCGCTCCGGTCAATACATACGAAATCATCTGGTCAAAAATGCTGTTGGGGGGCTTCATCAGCTTTCTTATGGGTTTCATGATTCTGGCGCTTAATCAGAGCCTTTCTGTCAACACAGCTCCCTTACTGGCCGTGCTGGCGCTTGTCACAATGTCGGCCTCGTGCTTCGGCTGCATCATCGGGTATGTATCAATGGACATGAAATCTGTTACAACATTGACGCAAAGTTTGATGCTTCTTATGTACGCGCCTACCATCCTCAACATCTTTCCCAATATCCCGGGGTGGGTGCAGAAGATCTTCCCGACCTACTATTTCTTTTCCCCGCTGCTGAAGCTATCAGACGACAGCTTTAGGTCAAGCGATGCCTGGGAACTTGCCGTTCTGTTTGCTGTGCTCGTACTGCTTCAAGTTTTCCTAATGTTGTTTATCAAAAATGAATTACATCATACAAATCAGACTGTACAGCTATGACGGCAGTCTAAGACCCATATCAGAGTAATATCTCCCGCTGCACACACCAAAGCAGGATCGTTTTAAACCATTTTCAATCCATATTTTGCTTTATTCTTCATAGTTTCTTTAGCATCTTCATTGAAGTGAAAACATTGCCCGATATATTCCATTTTCCTGAAATCAAATCATTGACAGCTTGATGTAAATATGCATATAATAGAAAAAAACCATTGGAGGAACCTGATTGATGGAAATCCTCAGAAGCATTTTTGCTTTCGCTTTTTTTTACTTTTTTACCCTGGCTTTTTACTTTACGTACTTTAGACCGGGTAATTTCATATGTGGAAAAAAGCAGATATCAATGGGGTAATATACAACGCAGGAATGAACAGAGGCTCGATTGTGAGCCTCTTTATTTTTTCCCTGAAAATCCATCTCCTGCTGATGGAACGGGCTTAAGAAGTACATAAAAGTGTGCATGTTAGGAACTTAATGAACGCATCTGTGCAAGGGCTGAAAATTTTTATAGTTAAAGGGGAGGACGAAATATGGTAGTTGTACTAAAACCCAATGTATCCATTGAAAAAAGAAATGATTTGATCCGTCAGATCGAGTCCATGGGTGTGAAGGTTCAGATCACACAAGGAACTGAAACCTCTATCCTGGGCTTAATCGGAGATACGACAAACCTGAATAAATACGCCATCGCTTCCAATGAAATTGTTGCCAACATTCTGCGGGTTCAAGAACCGTTTAAGAAGGCGAACAAAATGTTCAAGCCCGATGACACGATTATCGAGGTGGCCGGAAGAAAAATCGGCGAAGGCCATTTCTGTGTCATGACAGGCCCCTGCTCGGTGGAAAGCGAAGACCAGATAGAAGGCATAGCAAAGGCTGTGAAGGAAAACGGGGCAACCTTTTTACGCGGCGGCGCATACAAGCCCAGGTCCTCTCCATATGCTTTCCAGGGGCTTGGCCTGGAAGGGCTGGAGTATCTGAAGCATGCCCGTGAAAGAACCGGTCTGCCGATTGTTTCTGAAATCATGTCGGTGGATATGGTGGATCGCTTTGCCGAGGATGTGGATATCATCCAGGTGGGCGCAAGAAACATGCAGAACTTTGTGCTGCTGAAGGAATTGGGGAAAATCAGAAAGCCCATCCTATTAAAGCGCGGTCTTGCCGCTACCATTGAGGAATGGCTGATGAGCGCCGAATATATTCTCAGTGAAGGAAATGAACAGGTGATCCTGTGTGAAAGGGGCATTCGCACCTTTGAGACCTTTACCCGAAATACCTTGGATATCAGTGCAATCCCGGCCATTAAAAAGCTCAGCCATCTGCCGGTGATCATCGATCCCAGCCATGCCACAGGAAAGGCCTGGATGGTGGAAACCATGTCAAAGGCAGCGGTGGTTGCCGGGGCCGACGGCGTGATTATAGAAGTGCACAATGATCCGTCCAGGGCTTTGTGCGACGGGCAGCAATCCATCACCCCGGAACAGTTCCAGCATTTAATGATTAAGCTAAGAAAGCTGATAGAAATTGAAGGGAAAAGGCTGGAAAGATAGTCATTTTAGTCACCGGGATGGTTGGCTTGGATGCTTTGCCGCAGCGACAATGAAGAAAAGCTTTAACCATAGGGATGGTTGGCTTGAGTGATTTATCGCAGCGACAGTGTAGAGAAGCCTTATCACCAGGAAGGTATGGCAA
>JAAYJG010000091.1 GCA_012523055.1 Ruminiclostridium sp.
CTCCCGCCTCGATATAACGAAGCTGAAGCTTCGTTGTTGCAGTGTGATGGTTTTGCTAAAGCAAAACCTGCCGTTGCAATAACGGCTGGTCGCAGGCTAAAGCCTGGCTGGTCGTAAGCTAAAGCTTACTGCTCGCCCATGCGTCCTGGCTGCTCGCCCATGCAACCCGAGTTTGTTGCGATTGCAAGCAATCGCTTCCGTTGTTATAAAAAAGGCAGAAATGAAATTCTACCAATCCCGGCTTGGAAAAGTTCCATGTCAAAAAGTTGCCAAATCATTGGTATTCTCAATTCAGCCTGAAAAAATCTATATTTACACTGGAACCTGTCCCCTGTGTAAATCCTGGATTGATAAAAAGCCTGTCTTCCAAAAAAACCACATCCAAAAGGGATTCCTCCTTTGCAGAGGATTTTTCTTCGAAAAATCCGGCGCTGAGCGACCCGTTTATAACCCTGTATATTTCATATTCACCATCGGTTGCATAAAAACCATTCGGAGGAATAGTATAGTTTTTATGTGTAATATTCTTGTCGCTGAAGTTTGCGATGACCTCCCACCCATTTGTAAACAGCGTTCTTTGAACAAGCCTGTCCTTGCTGATAAACTGATGAGACACCATTGTTTCACCACCGACGCATTCAAAGAATGCACCGGCCAGGTGAATGCTTGACAGGAACTCCGCCTCATGCTCATCCCAATAGGCCCTGCTTTGCGGCATGATCAAAGGCATACAGCCATAAAGCACCGTGAATAAATCCTTTTTCTGCCAATAGGCGGGTACCTTCGAAATGCTGTCGCCCGTATACCAGGTGGATGCTATACTGCTGTGATAAACAAGCTGGAACAATGGAATCCTGCGGGTGGCATCCATATTGTATTTTTCATAATCCTCCCCCAGCTCGGAAACCGGCTCCAGCCATGAATAAGCCGCATTTGGTGATGCAACAATCGTCAATACGCCTTCATTGTAATCCAGCTGGTTCACCGCATAGTCCCGAATATCCTCGCTTCCCATAATCAAACCGTATTTATCTCTTATCGCCTGCAGATAGGATTTCCTGTTGATCATATCCTCCTGCCGTGTCGTCGGATGCTTTGAAGAGTAGCATTCCAACAAGCCTAATGACAGAATTACGTCGAAAAACCTTGCGTTATAGCTATTTCGGATCAAATCGTTACCAATCCGGGGGTCTCCATAACGCCAGAATGCAGTGGAACAGACAGTATATCCTTCGATCGGCTTCCCATTTAAATAGCGAACCCAGTTCTTTTGCATCCCCCCACCCGATGTGACCACCACATCTTCCGGATAGGCGTCGGTGCGGATATGGGTCAGATTTGACGGAATCTCCTTCGGATCCCACACATCCGTGTCGATATCATACCTTCCGGTAAGAAAACCCCGATCAGAAGCATACTGTATCAAATCAGGATTCTGATCCTTCTCATGCACATCCCAGGATTTATAAAAGGAAAAAATCGCTTTTTGAACACCAAATGCCCTTAACCTGTCGATGAAGCTTTTATCCCCCAAATCCTCCAAAAGCCAGAAATCGCAAGCTCCGATCAGCTTCTCCGTGTTA
>JAAYJG010000092.1 GCA_012523055.1 Ruminiclostridium sp.
GTTTTTCGATCTCGCTCAACCCCCCCAGATAGGAATAATCATCAGGGTATAGAATACAGGTCGGAGGAGAAGGCAGAGACAGAAGTGCTCTGGTCGCCAGACCGCTTTCCTTTGGCTGATGGTACTTTCCCTTGAAGATATATTCCTCGGGAATTCGAATCCCCTGTTCCATACAGCCCTTGTAAAACCCCGCAATTCGCTCCTGTGTAACGAACCCCCTCTCTTCCCCGTGAATAAAGGCGATTTTTCGATGACCCATGCCAGCTACATAGCGAATGATCTCCACCATGCTTCTGACATTTTCAGACATCACCGAAACACAGCCGGAAAAAACATGGTCAATCACAACGATGGGCAGATCACTGACAACAAGCTCGGCGATAAACGGATCCTCGAACCGGGCCTGCGCGATCACCACGCCATCACAATTACGATAGGCCGCGTGACGGTAAAAGCTCATTTTCGAAGTGCCGATTCGGTTGCAGATGAAGGTGATGTCATAACCAAAATCCATGGCGGTGTCACGGATGCTGTCCAAAACATTGGCAAAATACTCATGGTTAATGTGATCGGCGAATAAAACACCGATATTGTAGGATCGGTTGGTTTTCAGTGAACGCGCGGCAGCGTTTGGGTGATAGCCCAGGCTGTTTGCTATCTGCCGAATGCGTTCAGCCGTTTCAGGATTCACATCCGGTCGTCCGTTGATAGCCTTCGATACTGTGGAAACCGAAGTTCCGCATATTTCCGAAAGTTGCTTGAGCGTTATCACTGAAATCCTCCATACTCGAAATCGTTTTCGATAAATTTATTTTTTTATGTAAACACAATTCAATCGCCTGACATTCACGTCTTTACCACCGCCGGGAATGCCAATTTATGCTATTCCCGAGCGTTTGGAGGTATAAAACGCATTTAAACCTTAATATCATCATACCATCATGCTTCCCAAACTGTCAATAATGTGGTAGAATTTATCTATGTAGAAAGAAATCGTTTTCGTAGTTTTTATCGGTACCTCTGCGGAAGTACGAACAACTGTTATTTACGAAGATGAAGATCGTAAGTACTTTAAAGCAGCCTGTGATAATCAGTAGTCGAAAGAGATATTTTCCATCCGGGGAGGAATTTTTAATGAAGACAAACACAATTTTCGTTTCAATGCTGTTCCTGATCATGGTCGCTGTTATGGCAGGTTGCGGCGGGAAGGGAAAAAAGACTGACAATACTGCAACTCCAAATATAACAGCAGCACCGTCCAAAGCCTCCGGGGCTTCAGATAACACAAGCCCTGCATCTCAGAACCCGGCCAGCAGCAATACCGAGGTTACCTCCCTTGAGCTGGCAGGCCTGATGGGCAACGGTATTAACCTTGGCAATACCATGGAGGCATATGGTCGGCCCAATCTGGGGGTTGGAGCAGCTGTTTCCGCCTATGAAACCTTCTGGGGCCAGCCGGTTACCACCCGGGAAATCATCCATAGCATGAAGGCCGCCGGGTTTGATTCACTCAGAATTCCCGTAGCCTGGACAAACGCAATGGATTTTCAAAAAGGCGATTATACTATCGGTCCGGAATATCTCGACAGGGTCGGGGAAATCATCCAATACGCCCTTGATGAAGGCATGTTCGTTATTGTGAACGACCATTGGGATGGCGGCTGGTGGGGCATGTTCGGCTCTGCCACCCAGCAGACCCGTGACAAAGCGATGGAAATGTATATCTCCATGTGGACTCAGATTGCTGGAAAATACAGGGATTACTCAGACAAGCTGATCTTTGAATCGGCCAATGAAGAGCTTGGCAACAGGCTGAACGACAAGGATCTCTGCCCGGATTCCGGCACCCTTTCCGAAGATGAGTGCTACGAAATGACCAACAAGATCAATCAAACCTTTGTAAACACGATCCGAAGCACCGGCGGCAACAATGCACAGCGCTTCCTGCTAATCGCCGGATATAACACCGATATCGACAAAACCTGCGATAATCGCTTTGTGATGCCAGATGACAGCGCGAAGGATAAGCTGCTGCTCTCCGTTCATTATTACACACCTTGGGGCTATTGCGGTGTTACCAGCCTGTCGAAATGGGGCACTGTGCGTGATTATGAAGAACAAAACACGTTGCTTGCCAAAATGACAAAGTTTACTGAACAAGGCTACGGCATTGTTATCGGTGAATATTCCGTGGCATTGAACGCCGATGGTACAGTTAAAGACAATGCCTGTGACTTTTTTGATAATTTTCTGAACAATTGCGACCAGTACGGCTATACCCCCATGCTTTGGGACTGCAGCAGCCTTTTTATCCGAAAAGATCTCGGCTTCTTTGATAACGATGTGGCCCAGGTCTTTAAAAGCCGCAGTTTGGCTGCACGCTCGAATCAGAGTGAAGAAGAAATCATGGCGGCAGCAAAAACAGCTATCACCGTTGCATTTGAAACAGCCACCAAAGCTAATGCAAATACAGCCGGTGATGTCACTGGAAAAGCAGTTGCCTGGATCATGTTCAACAGCAACGATTATGGCGCAACCTACAGCGTGGGAGATGTTTACAACCCCGATTCAATTACCGGCGGCGTTGTTGCCACAGACGTGGAAATCACTGGTAAGGGCACCTATACTGTAGGACTTGATTTCACCGGCACCAGCGCGGGTTATGCCCAAAGCATTGCTTTCTCGGCTCTTGCCATTGCCAACGGTGAAATTCTTTTCCCAGATTATGTGATTATCCCCATTGATGTAAAAATCAATGGTCAAACGGTTTCCCTTTCAGGAAAGCCATATACAACCGCCGATGACGGCATCTGTACCCGCGTCAACCTGTATAATGCCTGGGTAACAGCCATACCCGGCGGAATTCGAACAGTTGACGGCAGTGTGCTGGGAGCCTCTGCCGTGTTGCTGAAACCGGAAGACTACCCGGAAATCAAAACCCTATCGGTTACATTCAAGTACCTTCCGAAAAGCGAATTGATGAAACCGTGATGCATTTGTAGTACTTACTCCCACCACTAATAGAGGTGGCTCAATTGCGCATGTAAATCCAGTATGTTAAAATGATAATAAAATAGAAAGTGGGTGAAGAAATGATAAATTGCGGTAACTGCTCGGTGCAATTGATGAATCTGATAACAGATTGTACCGGGCTGAAGGATTAATTTGTTATCAGGTCTCAATTGCACTGGCTCTTTTCCAATGATGAATAAGGAGTAGTGCAGAAAATGAATTTATCGAACAATTTCAACAATTCCCCGGCCTCTTCAGGTGATGGGATCAATTTGCTTAAGAAAAATATATTCTTGCTTGGCTTAATCAATTTCCTGACTGAGTTCAAGCTTTATGCCGCCATTATCATTCTATACTTCACACAGGTTACCGGGTCGATGACATTGGGGATGGGGGTTTTGTCCCTGTCCATGCTTTCAGCCTCCCTGCTGGAATTGCCCACCGGTGTTTTGTCAGATATTATCGGCAGAAAAAAGACAATCGTTATTGGAGCCTGTGCATCCTTCATTTCTATTATTTTGTACGCCGCTGGGTTCAATACGTTTTGGCTGTTTGCGGGCGCTGTACTTGAGGGATTTTCTGTTGCATTGTTCAGCGGGAATAATGATGCTTTTCTGTATGATCACCTGAAAAGCCGAAAATCTGAGCATTTCTACAAGGCTTATCTGGGGAAAACCAGTTCCATGACTCATATCGCGCTGTCGGTTTCAACCCTGGCAGGCAGCTTGATGCTGCTTTTCGGTTCATACTCTTTGGTTTTTTGGCTAACTATCATTCCAAAGGCTTTTTGTGTTGCCGCAGCATTTTTATTAAATGAACCAGAGGCAATGGCAAAGCAGGAACCGATATCCCCCTCGAAGCACCTGATTGAGTCCCTGCGCGAAGTGTACCAGAACAAAAAGCTGATGAAGCTTGTGGCTGCCGACAGCCTTTCCGGCGGCGCGGGTGAAGCCGCATATCAGTTCAGAGCAACCTTTATCGCAATGGTATGGTCAGAGTGGGCGATTGGTATTGCTGGAACACTAGGGGATGTTTTCGCTGCCTTCAGCTTTTGGATCAGTGAAAAATGGATCAATAGAAAGGGAAGCAAATGGATCATTTTGATGGGAAAGGCCTATAGTATGATCTTGAATGTGGTCTCCTTCATCCTCGGGAATGTGTTTTCCCCCATCCTGTTAACCTCCAATGCCTTATTTTACGGTGCAATGCAGGTGGCGAAAAATGATATGTCCCAAAAACTATTCACAGACAGGAACAGGGCTTCGATGGGTTCAATCAAATCCCTCACCGAAAGCCTGGCGGGTGCTGTGCTGGCAGTACTCATCGGCTGGTTGGGCGACAGGTTTGGAGTGGTTCCAGCATTGGTTTCCTTTCAGGTATTTGGTGTGATATCTTTATTGATCTATATATTCCTGTTCAAGAAATCAAATCATTAAAGAGATGGGGCACCCGCCCCACCTCTCTAACACATATTTAGTCAAAGGTTTAAAAGCGTTTCTGCACAAATGAACCGTCTCAATGGCTTTATGACACCCATCGTTCAGGCTGCGTTATTATTCGTTTGACATCCTATTGAAAAAACCATTGTATTTATTCACTTTTGGTTGAACGAGTTCAATATGTGCAGCGCCTTCAGTGTTATGAACCGGCTGGGCATCTTAACCTCTTCCATGAAAAAGTGCACATTTCCCTTGTGATGATTCTCAAGATACCACCGGCCATCCTTCTGCTCTTTGCCTTTTAACCAGTTTATGGCGGGCTGCATTCTGGCATCAAACCGAAAGCCCGGTTTTTATATATATCCGGGGGAATTATTGTAATTGATTGGTAAATATTTGGAGAAAGTTCTAACGAGAGACGTTCATTGCACCGGATGAAAGACCTGAAATAAAGTATCGCTGTAAAAGAACATATAAAATCACAACCGGAACGATAGCCAGGCAGGTCATCGCAAAGACATACCCCCAGTCTGTGCGGTTGTGCGCCTGGAAAAACTGTGTGATCGCCACAGGCAAGGTTCTCAGTTCATCCGATTTGAGTATGGTTTGGGACCATCCAAGCTCTTCAAAGGGAAAGAGGAAATTAAAAATACTGACAGCCGCGATGGAAGGGGCAGCCATAGGCAGCATAATCCGCCCGAATATGGTGAACATGGTTCCGCCGTCCATGTAAATGGCTTCATCCAATTCTGTCGGGATATTGTCGATATAACCTTTGATTAAAAAAGTCGAGAAAGGAATGATCCATGCCGTGTAAAAAAGGATAACACCCCAAAGGTTATCTACAAATTTAAGGGCAACAGCCAGCTCAAATTGCGGGACAAGCATTGTAAGACCCGGTATCAGCATGATGGTAATAATCGTTCCATAAAGCAGGTTTCTTCCTTTAAACCTGAATCTTGATATGCAGTATCCCAGCATCGATGAAAACAGCGCAGCCATGGCCGAAGAAACAACCGCCACAAAAAGTGTATTCAAAAGATATTTGAAAAAATCCTGCCGGATTAGAACGTATTGATAATTTGCGAGCGATAGCTGTGAGAAATCCGGAAATATTTGCGGTGGATAGGTAAATGTCATTTTATTGGGTCTGAAAGAGGATGTAACCATGTAAATCATGGGAATTACCATGATAATCGCCCCAATGGTCAAAAGAAGATACCGAAGGATCGGAACACCCCGCAGGGATTTCTTCATAAAGCTTTCCCCTCGCTTTCCGGTCTGATCACTTTAAACAGAACAACCGCAATGACGGAAATAATTGCGGCAACATTGACTGAAAGTGCGGATGCATAGCCCATTTTTCCGGCGGCGCCGAAGGTTTGGTAATACATCCATGTCAGAACCACCTCGGTCTGATGGGCTGGATTCCCTCCTGTCATAACTGTGATTGGTGTATAAGTATTAAACGCCCCGATAAACAGCATAACAAGACAAAACAGAATTGTTCCCTTTATATTGGGAAGCGTAATGGTAAAAAACTGCCTCACAGCTCCATACCCTTCAATTGAAGCAGCTTCATAGTATTCTATGGGAATTGCCTGCAAAGCGGCAAGAAAGATGACCATATTCCATCCGATGCCCTTCCAGATCCCCAGAAGTGTCGTCGCGGTCAGGGCCGGCCACCGCGTACTAAGCCAGCCAATCGGTTCGGCAGACAGTTTCATTACATCTGTCAGCAAATAATTAAGCATCCCCTGATTGCTGAAAATATATCTGAACAATAACGCAACGACGACCCAGGAGGTTACAACAGGCAGGTAATAAAAAAGGCGGAACGTGACACTGAATTTCTTAATGCCATGAATCAGAACCGCAACGAAGAGCCCGATGACGATTTGTCCCGGTACGGTGATAAAGGCATAATATAATGTATTCACCAGGGATATCCCCGCGATCGGATCGGAAAATACGGCAGAATAGTTTTCAAAACCAACAAAGACAGACGCCTGCTGATAACCGATATTCCAATCAAAAAAACTCATAACAAGCATTTTCACAATGGGATAGAACGAAAACAATCCCAACAGGATGATTCCGGGTAGTAAAAGTACCAGAATCCTTAGTTTATCTTTTTTAACAAAGAATTTTGCACTGCTGCCGTTCATATCATCCCACCTTGTTCATTCAGCCAGGAGGAGTCCTGAACGAATCTCCTCCCGGCTTGGATTTTTCCGTTACTTCGCAATGAGCTGGTCTATTTCTGCGGCAGCTTCGTCCAATGCCTTTTGAACTGGCTTTACACCTGTAATTGCTTCTGCCACCTTCGTTGCGATAATATTCTCCATATCGCTCCATTTTGGTGTTACAGGCCGTGCGCGTGCTGTTTTCAAAGCTTCGGTAAACACCGGCAGTAACGGCATAGCCTTGATTGCCTCAGGATCGGCAAGCGCTTCCTTATTGACAGGCATTTGGCCGACCTTGGCCATGGCTACCTGTGCTTCCCTGCCCACCATGAATTTGATGAATCTCCATGCGGCGTCCTGGTGGGCTGTATCGGAGGTCTTAAACATCAGGAAATCTTCACCGCCAAGTACGCTGGATGAGCACGCTGTGCCTGCGGGTAGATTCACACACCCGATATCAATGTTGGCAGCCTTCGCCATAGTATCACGCCATGGCCCGTCAACCTCCATGGCATATGTACCGGCCGCCCATCCATCTGTGTCTCCGACTGCACCCGGATCCATCGATGGCCCGGTCAATGCTTTTGCCTTATACAAGTCGGCAAGTGTCTGAATGGTTTGCACGGCAATCGGGCCATTGATATAACCTGTGGCCGTACTATAATCCGTAGCAAGAATGTCACCGCCGTTGCTCCAAATATAGGGTCCTACATTCCAAACTCCCGTCCAGGCTTCAACAAAGCCAATAGTTCTATCCTTGCTCAGTGCCTTTGCAGCCTCCCACATTTCAGCCTGTGTTGAAGGAACAGAAAGCCCGGCTTCCTCAAACATCTTCTTATTGTAGAAAAGTACCTTTGTGTTCGTATTTGCAGCTATTCCATAGAACTTGCCGTCCATCTTTGCAGAGCTGTTTGGTGCTTCAAGGACATTTCCCGCTATCTGTGCATAATCGGGAAACGCACTCATTTCCGCCAGAACATTCAGGCTCTGAAACTGAGGTACAAATCCGATGTCACCCCTCAGGACATCGGGAAGCATACCGGTCGACGCACCTGCCACCACATTATTTTTCAAAGCAGACCATTCCAGATACAGCTGTTTCACTTTCACATCTTCATTTTCGCTTTCGAATTCTCCGATCAGTTGGTTCAGTACATCGATTTGTCCCGCACCGGCGTCATAATTATGCCAGAACTGAATTTCGACTGGTTCCTTCGGTGTGGTTGTGTTCACTTCTTCGTTCGGTTTTGATGTCTCATTCTGAGCCTGAGGTGTTGTCTGAGGAGCAGTCCCGGGAATCTCCAGCTGTGCACAGCCCGCAATCGTCATCAAAATAAACAAAGCGAACAAAACTCCAGTGATCCTTTTACCATTTCCCTTCATATTACCTTCCCCCTGCTTTCATTATTTCAAAATGGTGCGCTTGCAGCACCAATTCAACCTTTGATCTGTACCGGTTCATGTCTGATTGATAAAAACAATCACCGGTTTCTATCGGCTTCGGTTTGTAGACTGTATCATTCAAAACACTTTTCAGCTCCGCGATCTCTGAAAGCGCTTCAAAAAGTGGTATTGAAAGGTGTTTGTCTGATTTTCCCTTATTTAGAACGATATAGGCTGTTTTATTTTCAAGGTGTCTAGCGTATGCGTATATGGCATTCTCGCAGCAAATACATCTGAAATCCCCGTACAACAGCGATGGAGACTTTTTGCGAATTGCTATTATTGTTTTATAAAACATCAGAAGGTCTTTATTAGGATTTTCCCAGTTCATCGACTTCCGGCAATCCGGATCATTTTCACCTGTCAGCCCGCTCTCGTCGCCATAATAAATCGCGGGCATACCGGGAAAGGTCATCTGGAAAACCACAGCCAGCTGCATTTTTTGCAGGCTGCCCCCGCATAATTCCAGAAACCTTGGAGTGTCATGGCTACCTATCAGGTTATACAGAACCGGATAGACAATACCCGGGTAGAGAAACAGCATTCTTTGTATCAGATGGTTGAATTGAATTGTATCTATAGACTCCAGGGCGAAATACTCAACGAGACTGTCACGGAGCAAGTAATTCATCACGGAGTCCATCTGGTCGCCCCGAAGCATATCTCTGCCATCTTTCCACGTCTCGGCTATCAGCAGCGCATCTTTCTTAACACTTTTGATTGCCTGCCTGAATTCCTGCCAGAAGGTGAAATCCACTTCGTCAGCAACATCCAGCCGCCATCCGTCGATATCTGCAATTTTCAGCCAGTAGGTTCCAACGTCAAGAAAATACCTTCTGACAACAGGATTGTCAAAACGCAGCTTCGGCATCCACTTGTAATATCCTACGCATTCGTAATTCGGCGGATCCGTTTGTACGGGGAAACTGTCTATACTAAACCAATCTCTGTATCTGGATGATTCTCCATTCCGAAGCACATCCTGAAAAGGTTCAAAGGGGTAGCCGCAGTGGTTGAAAACTCCATCCAGGATAACTTTAATATTCTGTTTGTGGCATTGCTTAATCAGTTCAATAAGATCATCAATTCCCCCATAGGAAGGATCTATTGTATAATAATCGGTAGTGTCATACTTATGATTGCTTGGCGCTTTGAACAGGGGATTCAGATAAATGGCGTCAATCTCCAGATCCTGAAGGTAGTCCAGTTTCAGAAGAATGCCTTTCAGATCCCCTCCAAAAAAATTCCCACGGGTTGGGATGCTGTTCCATTCCACAGTGCCATCCGGATCATTCAGGGGGTCTCCGTTATTAAACCTGTCAGGGAATATCTGATAAATGACTGCACCTTTTGCCCATTGCGGCACACGAAAAATATCATTTTCATTGGACCATAAATACTCATAGAAGGTTTCGGGCTTTTCGCCCCCCAGGCCGTCCCGCCCAAGATAACGGCATTTTCTGGCGGCATGAATGACAAAGTAGTATTTTATGTACTTCACAGTCTCATCAAAAACAAGTTCACACAGAAAGTGATCAAATTCCGCATCTCTGCTGACGCATATCATTTCTGCGGTTTTCACCCCATCTGGATAAAACCGGTTCCAGAATACAACTTGGCAATCCGTCATCCGCTCACTTTTACATAGGAGCTTGATGCTCAACCTGTTCCTATCGGTAGGGCAGACATATTCTCTTGATGGTGTGTGCAGTACTGTAATTGAATTCATACTTTAGCACCTTTCTTTTATAACAACGGAAGCGATTGCTTGCAATCGCAACACACTGTTATATCGAGGCGGGAGATATGCTCACCGCCTGAATAAGGTAATCGGTACCCGCTACCTATAGAGGTGGGGGACATCGAGACTCGTTATATTACGAGGCGAAAATGTCTCCCATCTCTATAGCGTATTTTTAGATAAAGGACAAAAACGCGTGTTGGTGGATACCGTTTACAAAATCAGGAGGTGAATTCCCGCATTGTTGATTCTCGGGCTACTATACAGGTTGATATCAGGCTTTGCTGTTGTCTGGCAGCTGGATTGTCGATCAGCTTGAAGAGGATGTTGGCTGTTTGCACGCCAAGCTCAAAAACATCGATATCAATGGTTGTCAGCGGCGGTTCAAGAAGCTCGGCGACAGGGAAGTTGTCGAAGCTGAGAACACCAATGTCATCCGGTATGAGCAGCCGGGCATCCTTAATGGCCTTCATGGCGCCCATACATAAAATATTATCGCCGCAGATCACTGCATCCGGGCGCGTGGCCAGGCTTAACAGCTTTTGCATCATCTCAACCCCGTTGCTTTTCGTATTGCTGCCTTCCTGAACATACTCCTGCCTGTAATTTATTCCGCTTTCCGCCAATGCAGCCTTATAACCGAGCAATCTGTTTTTGTTAAAAAGCTCCCTTTGACTTCCCCCAATAAATGCGATATCTCTGTAACCCTTGGCAAGAAGGTGATCCACAGCCTGCCGGCCGCCCTGAAAATTGTTGATATCCACCCAGTCGATCGGCTCTTTGATTCCTTCCGGCTCTCCGATTGAAACAAACGGGAAACGAATTCCTTTAAGGTTTTTCACCAGCTGCGGGTTTATGATGGACGAAGGCAGCATCACGCCCTGTGTTCTTTTCTCATGGATAAGGCGGTTCAGCATATCATCCTTATTTTGAGATGTATTCAGGTTTGCGATGATAAGGCATAAACCCCTTTTATATACAATCGTTTCTATCCCATGCATCATTTCATAGAAAAACGGGTTGTCAAACGATTTCCTGTCATCGATATTCACAAGTAATGCTACTGTAAAAGCTTGCTGGTTTGATAATCCACGTGCCATTATGTTCGGCACATAATTCATTTCCTTCATTACCTTAAGCACTTTGTCCCGTGTATCTGCCGATATCAGAGAACTGTTGTTGATAATCCGTGAAACTGTCGATACTGATACTCCTGCTGCCTTTGCTACATTTTTAATATTCGCCAAAGCATCTCACCTCCCGGATCTGTTTTACAGAATCCGCGGATTGTTAAAATCCCGGCGCTGTACACAGACAAACCAAGCTTCCGGTTTAAACTCCTGGATTTATCGTAATGTAATTCATCATTTTTTCTTCTCCATTACACTGTTTTCATCGTTGCAACCTTCAGTATTAAAGGTTTTTGTTTAGTCCCCACAGAATATATATGCAATCGGTTTCACCTTTATTACACCCAACCAGGAGGGCTCCACCTATGTAGGAGGTCCTGGGAAGTTAACCAGGACCCACTAAACTCAAGTGGGGAAGTTAAGTACAGATGGATAAAACACGGGGCGTTTTCAACCTTATAGGTTGAAGTACGCAGGCTTAACGATTGTATATGAGTATCACTTTCTTAGCATAATTTTAGCATGCATTTCTTCTACTTTTGTATGTAATTGGAAAGATGGGGCTCCCGCCCCATCTCTCTAACACATTTTTAGCCAAAGGTATTAAAGCTTGCGGTGGGAGTGCGACGCACAGATCAACAGAAACTTGTCTGTGAGATATGATGTATAATTACCACTCCCTCAAGAACTTCAAAATACGCTGCACACTATCTTCACGAGCCTCATCACATTCTTTCGGATATTTTTTCTCCGCTGGAATCATTAGCTTACTCAGTGTTCTGGGGATAAACCCCAATTTCCCTGTTGTTAATGCATGACTTCCTTTTTCATAAATATGATACTCTACGCGATGAGCATAATTTGCCATCTTGAGATTATCAACTATTCGTGGCACTGCTTCATCCGAAGGCCAGCAGTCATCATTCTTTACTGCAAGAAGAAGTACATCGGCATTCATATTCTCAGTCTTAATCCGAGATTCTGGGGTTAATGTTGGTGTAACCAGGTCATATCCATATCTCATAAACCTTGCAAGACCATATCCTGGTGTATTTTTTGCTCTACGGAGCCATTCCATCATTCCCATATCAAGTAATTCTGTTGGAGTATATGGAATATCCTCTCCATGCCATGTATAGACAGAACAATACAATCTTTTATTATTTTTTGTAGTTCCTTCAATTACATGGTCATATGGAACAACGGGAATTACACATGTAATTTCAGGAATAAGCGAAGCAGAAAGTAATGTAAAAGCGCCCCCTGTAGAAGCTCCCGTCATAGCGATTTTTTTTGCTTTCTTTTTATCCAACAACCAAAAAACTGCTTTTTCTACATAATCGACTGGTATGGATGCTAAATTTTTAGAAAGTCCCTTCCATAAATAAAATCCGAGAACTAAAACATTATAGCCCTCTTGAATGAGAAATTCTGCCATAGCAATACTTGTTTTTTCATCACATGATGCCCCACCAACTGAAATAATCGCTTTATCAGTCTCATAATTACCCGAATAATAATTGGCGATGAATCCATCCTTTTCCAATGTACATTTTTCCATCAATATAACCTCCTCTAAACTCCTATTTATCATTACTTTTCAATTATCGCACAAACCTATAATCCTTGAGTTTAAGTATTTTATTTATCAAGGCTCTTCATCGTCGGGAGAACAAACCCCTCCTGATTTGTCACTGAAATCCCGTCCTTAAGCCCGTCTGTATTGGGGTTTTTAACAATAATATCCCCTTCGGCCAAACCTTCCGTTATGACTACATCTACATCGTTTTCGATACCTTTGCGGACATAAGTCAATTGAACCCTGTCTTCTTTTACGAGCCACACCGCGTCTTTCCCTTCCGTTTGAAATACAGATGTCTTAGGTACGGTTATCAGGTTGTCCTCCCGATAGGTTGTAAATTCGACATCCAGTGAGTATCCGGGATATAGATGAACCTGCTCGGTTTCATCCAAAACGATTTTCAGCTTTACACGCTTCTCATTCAACCCGAGGGATGATATTTTCTCCACGGCCGAAGGGGCAATGGATTCAATTTTTCCCTTAAGAACCCTATCCGTCTCCTCCAGTTCCTGAATAACGGCTACCTCCATCCCTTCATATACCTTGACGATATCTTCCGCCAGAATATAAACCTCAACACGGTACTCCTCCGGATTGAAAATGGTGCATATCGGCACTGCCGGGTTTACTGGTGAGCCTTTATCGTAGTTGACATTGACAACGATACCATCAACAGGAGCAATGATCTCGCCTTCTTTCAGCTGGTGCGCCAGTTGAGTGATTTGATTATCTATTGTCAGAATACTTGTACTGTAATATTTTACAGTTTCGCTGTCCGGACTAGCCTGGGCTTCCAATTGCGAAAGAGCCAGCTGCTGCTGGCGGAGGACATTTTCCAGCTGATTCACCTGATTCTGCATGGCATCTACCTGGTTTTGGGGCGCCGAATCCTGGCTGAACAACGTCTGAGCCTTGTTCAAATCCTTCGTCGCTACCTCCAGCTGACGGCTGGTTTCCTCGATCATCAGGCTTTGCTGCTGGATTTGATCCTGGATATCCTTCAGTGTTTTTTCCAACAGAGTTTCGGTATTGCTTTTCTGTACCTCCAGGATACGGATCTGATCCTGCAGCTGCTCCAGATCCAGCGAGGCGATTTTTTGCCCCTTGGTTATCTCCTGCCCTTCCTTAACCTTCAGGGAAATGATTTTGTTCGGCAATATGGCATAAACATCCCTTTCTTCCACAGCCGTTACAGTTCCTTCTTCTTTAAAGGTTTTTACAACCTCGCCTCTAGCGGTTTCAAAAAAATCAACCCGAACCGGTTTTATGCTTTCATAGTAACCATAAGCACCTGCTACCAGGACAACCAGAACCCCCATGATCCACTTTATAACCTTCTTCATTTCATGACCCCCTTGCCATGTAATTTTTTATTGATAAAGAACTTAATGAACCTGTATTATTCTCTTGCCTTCAAAACCTCCACCATATCCAGTTGCTTTACCTTTTTTCGCATGAACAGGAATGCCATGAACAACGAAAGCACCGTCCCCGCAAAGGCCATGATAAAATCAACCGGCAGGATCACCTCGGGAAAACTATAAAGATCGGTGCTAAAGTTTTGGGCCAGGATCCGATTGAACAGGTATGCCAACGGAACACCAAGAACCATCCCGATGCCGGCAAGGAAATTTTGTTCAAAGGATACTACCTGTAATACCTCTTTGTCGGTCATACCCAGGACCTTTAACGATGCCAGCTCCCGCTCCCTTTCAGACATCGAAATGATTCCGGAATTGTATATGATCGCAAAACCCGTTAATACAGCCAATACTACCATCGCATACAACAGAAAGAAAAACTGATCCAATAAATCGACATATTTCTTTTCGGATTCTTTTTTCTCCTCGAAGCCGGACACTTCCTGAGAGAAAGTTAGCTTCTGCCGGATATTTTTTATGGCATTCGGTGGCGCTTTCAGCAGCAAGGCACTTGCAAGCCCGTTTGTGCCGACGATCCTGTTTAGATTATCCAGGGTAGTATATCCGTTGGTTCCCAGATACTGCGGAAACGTGTCCACTACCCGAAGCTTCAGGTCCTCTGAAGCAGTGATACCGCACTCAACCTCCAGGATATCACCGGGTTGAACCCCAAGCTTGTCGGCCAGGGACTGGGCCAGGATAATTCCGGAATCGCTCACAGGAATACGGTTTTTATTATTATCGACCACATGATACAGATTTGAATCTTCCTCTATTCCCATCAGTACCGAATCCTTCCTGATATGTCCATGAATCAGTGTTACAGGCACCTCCAGCAGAGGCTCGGCCAGTTCAATCCCTTCGAAATTCTGTCCTTCTCGCAGTAAATCCTCTGCCTTGCCGGGCTGTGCAAGAGATATTTTGGCATCATACATCTGCACATATTTAAAATTGTCCATAATCATCAAATCAAACATATGAAGAAAAGAAAAAAGGCACGCCATCAGACTAAACGCAAAAGCTGCTCCAATTGCCGTAAATGCGCTTCTCGCCTTGCTTCTGAATATGTTTCTTGTTGCCATTCTGCCCTGTACCGTTAAAGCTTTCCAAAACAAATGCAGCTTTTCAAGAAATATTCTCCTGCCGGATACAGGTGCCGGCGGCTGCATGGCTATAGCAGGTTCCAGCCGAAGCACCCGTATTCCCCCCATAAAGCCTGCAATACTGCTGAATAGAACAGCGGCTGCAATACCGGCAACAAAATACTGCAGAGAAAACTCCGCCTGGAGATTGGGTAATGTAAAAAATTCTTTGTAGATTTCAACCATGAAACCGGAAAGGAAATACCCCAGAACTCCTCCGGCCGTGCCGCCGAAAAAACCGATAACCACCGCATAGGAGATGTAATGCCCGATAATTTGTATGGAGGAATACCCGTTCGCCTTTAACATGCCAATTTGCATCCGCTGGTGCTCGACCAGGCGTTTAAGCATAATCCATAGAATAACCGTCGAAAGCATCAGAAAAAGCATTGGAATGCTGGATGCAGTTTCTTCAAGCTGGAACAACTCCTGCTTCAGCATGAAATTGCTGGTTTGATCCTCCTGCTTGACGATCCCGGTTAAGTGATATTGTTTTAGTTCCGTTTCCAGCTTGTTCTTTACATCATCGAAGGAGGTACCTTTTTTTAATGTAAAGAAAATCTGATTGATGGTTCCCCCGGTATGGAACAGGCTTTCCATCACATCATAAGGAACATATCCCACTCCGAAGTTTTTGCCTGCCGGAAACAAATCCGCAGAATTCTGCATGGCGTACACGTAATCCGGGCTTTGTGCCTTACCCGCAACAGTCAGGTCAACCTTTCTTCCATCAATCACAACGGTAATTTTCTGACCGATGACCATTTCATTGGCATCAAAAAACTTAATTCCGGCAAGAATTGTACGTTGTCCAGTTTTAAGCGGACTTCCTTCGATGATCCATATATCGTTCAGCCGTTCCTTTTCGTCGGGATCCACTGAAACCAGACGAATATAAACGTTTTCTTTTCTGTCCGGAAAAAGGGTCCGTACATCAAGAACCAGATTTCCGGTGATTTGATCGATGCCTTCGATTCTTTGAAGATCTTCGAGGGCGGAAAGAGGCATGGACTGAACATACGCGAAACCCTGTGCAAACCTGTAGTCCGAATAAAACGCATCTTTGGATCGGTTCATGGTATCCATCATATTGTTCATCGAGACATACGTCATTAAGGCTATGGCGATCAACAGTGCGCATGCCGCATAAGCCAGGCTGTTTTTTCGAATATCCCGGATCATCTTTTTCCCAAGCATCACCATTCCACCTCCTCCGGCGATACTGGCTTTGCGATGGATTCAATTCTGGTAATTTTGCCATCCCTCATATGAAAGACCCTGTTGGCTATTTTTGCGATACCGGCATTGTGGGTGATAATAATGACTGTTTTTCCGTGCTTGTTGTTAAATGTTTTTAAAAGCTTTAAAACCTGTACTCCCGTTGAAAAGTCCAACGCACCGGTCGGTTCGTCACAAAGCAGCATATCCGGGTTTTTTGCGATGGCTCTTGCAATCGCCACCCGCTGCTGCTGGCCGCCGGATAATTGGGATGGGAAATGCGATGCCCGATCCAAAAGGCCGACCTCCTCCAGGATGCTCCGGATATTCAGCGGTTTTCTTGCTATTTCGACGGTTAATTGGACATTTTCCATCGCCGTTAGGTTTGGCATCAGGTTGTAAAACTGAAAAACGAAACCCACCGCGTTTCTCCGGTATTGGGTTCGTTGCTGCTCTGAGGCGTTATGCATCGGCTTTCCTTTATAGTAAATTTCACCTGCGGACGGCTTATCCATCCCGCCGATCATATTCAGCATTGTGCTTTTTCCGGATCCGCTGGGTCCAAGGACAACAACAAATTCACCCTGGTATATTTCAAAATCAGCCCCGTCCAAAGCTTTCACCTGAACCTCGCCCATCTGATAAAACCGTGAAAGGCTTTTTGCTGACAGAATGGTATCCATAAACCTTCCTCCTGTACATACATAGTTTCTCCCTGTCCCGACGGACATCACCGACCGCATCGTTTCCTGACCAAAGTCCAAATTTTCTTGTTCAAGGCCTGAATTCACTGGTTCAGCTTATAAAAAATCCTGTGGAACTATAATCATTCGGTTATAGTCCCACAGGATTTATCCTGCTGCCATGATGGCCCAGCCCCACACATTCCAAAGGAATGCATCGCCTGCTCAAAGTATTTAACTGTTACTATCAGTATATTATAAATTAGTTAATATTGTCAATACATTTATAAATAGTACAGAGCCATACGCCGGTTGAAGGTTAATTTTTTTAAATTGATAATGAATATTATTAACATTTAGCATTCATGCCTTTTGCCTTACCCAATGATATACCAATAACTCACCAATTCATGTCGGTAAGTGTGTGGTTCCCCTGTTTCAGGTTCAATGAGCGCCTGTGTGAGTTGTGTGCCAAAATACAATCGACAGGCTCTATAAAGAGGCCACAAGATGCGGCCTCGCTGCATCTCTATGCCCTGCACCCATTTTTCGAATACAAATAGCTATATAAGATTCCATGCCTTATTTCATCAGTGATTATCCCCGTAAGGATATTAATTTGTACCCTGTCCTGCAGTGCATAAAGTATCCTTCTATATTTTCTTACAGCATTCTGTTCTCCCATCAGTGCCCTTCTTATTCCCTCACAATAGGTTGCAGGTTTTTCAAATGTAACATTCTGCGGGGGTGGGAGCATTTGCCCGGTCAATTGGAAATACAATTGCCTGAATAGTCCGAAATGGCTGATTTCATCTGCTTGTATCCCTATGATTATTTCTTTATCCTCTGCAAAAGGTGCATTCTCAATAAGGTACTGATAAAACATCCTGTCTTCCGTCTCCCCTTCAACGGCTTCCTGGATTAACTTCAATGCTCCGGGGACATTCTGCGGGTAAGTATAGTCTCCTAATCCCATCAGGGGTGTTTGGTACTGTACCGTCATTGGCAAATCGGTCGTTTGTGACATCATATATTGACTTTGTCTTGCCATGTAAGGTGATATATAGGGTGTAGTACTAAAACTCGGCATAAAAAAACCTCCTCGTTATAACTTTACATAATATTTTATGCAGTACAAGTAAAAAGGTTATTGACTCAACTTTCCCACTTCAACTCGAGAGTAGTGTTTTGAGGTGCTGATATCGACAAGCGGAGGTGTGATATCTCACCTCCGCCGTGAGCCCGCGGTTTAGGCTAGCGCCCAAATCACTGTGGGATAGTTGTGTTATTGATTAGATTACCCGCTAAACTCTTGTCTGGAATATTTTCCCGGCCCCAGGTTACCCGGCTTGTCAAACCATGAAGTACCGGTTCATCCCTGGAGAATTCATTCAACCCCAAATAAATGCATATAAATTTGTACTTAGTGAAAAATAACCTTAAATATCATAAAAGGAAGTGTTTTTAATGGCGTTATTAGGAAACCCCTTTGTAGCAAATGTACCAAAACAAATGTCCAATGAAGAATTAGCTCAGGCTCTTCGCGTAGATATGGCCGGTGAACTGGAGGCTATTATTGGTTACGAAGCTCATGTCATGGCCACCAATGACGAAAGAGTGAAAAAGATTCTTCACCATATTGCTGATGAAGAAAGAAGGCATGTAGGGGAGCTTCAGCAGTTGCTTTATATCATTAGCCCGAAGGATGCAGAACAAACTGAAAAAGGCAAACAAACCATTGTGCAGCAGCAATCACAGAATTTTAGCGGATCGATGCAATAACTATCCTGGAGACCGTTCGGAAAAGCATGTTTATTCAAAAAGCACCGGAGTCTAAGGCTGGAAACCCGCATGGCTTCATTAATTATTATAACAACGGAAGCGATTGCTTGCAATCGCAACACACTGTTATTGCAACAGCAGGTTTTGCTTTGGCAAAACCATCACACAGCAACAAGGTTCTTATCACGTAGTGATAAGGTCCTTATATCGA
>JAAYJG010000093.1 GCA_012523055.1 Ruminiclostridium sp.
GATGATTTTGATTACTACAAAAAAATGGCCGGCTATGGCTTGACAGAAACGGTTACTGTAGTCTGTTTGAACTTTGTGAGAAAATTTGATATAATAATAAGTGCCAAACGTGTTGTTCGCTTTGCGGGACGTAAGTCCAGTTTCGGCGGATAGCATGTTTTTATTTTATGAAAGGAGGTGTGCACATGTTTTCAGCAGGTGATACTATCATCTATGAGAACTATGGCGTTTGCAGGATTACCGGAACTCGGGAGATGGAAATCGGTCATGCGGTTCGGTCATATTATGAGCTGAAACCCATTTTTGAAAATAATCTGACCTTTTATTTACCCATTGGACAGGAAAAAATAGAAGCAAAGATGCACCCTACCCTCTCCGTGGAAGAGATTTATGCGTTGATTCAAGCCATGCCGGATGAAGATACAATTTGGATTGAAAACGAAACCAAAAGAAAAGAGCAATATAAGCAAATTCTTGCCGGAAACGATCGGCCTGCGCTTGTGAAGCTGATCAAAACGCTGTATCTGCGTCAGAAGGATTTAAGCCAGACTGGTAAAAAACTCTACGTATCGGATGAACGATTCCTGCGAGACGCGGAAAAAGTTTTGTATGATGAGTTTGCGTATGTTCTTGATATCAAGCAGGAAGAAGTTCTGCCATTTATTCACGGTCATATTCAGACGGGCATCGATAATCTTAAAGAAGAAGCCGCTATTGAATGAAGTTGAAGACGATGTCCTATCCGCCGCCCATGTGGATAGTGAACCGTGCCGGCAATGGTGCATATCTGCTTAATCAGCACCGGGAATGACGATACCGATCGTGGATGTTCTATGATGCTGATCAATGATGATTGCATGAAATACACCGTGCCGGTTATATCTTCTATTGCACAAGATTGTTTTTCAGCGCGTATACGGCGGCCTGCGTTCTGTCGGAAACATTCAGTTTCTTGAAGATGTTTGAGATATGGTTCTTCACCGTTTTTTCACTGATAAAAAGCTTCTTGGCGATTTCCTTGTTCAGAAGCCCTTTGGCGATCAGAGCCAGCACCTCAAGCTCCCTATCGCTTAACAGGTTGTTCTTGCGGGAGGTACCGGTTTCACCGGACGTATACCGCTTAAACTCCACAATCAATTCCCGTGCCATGGTTGGCTGTATGTAGGCATCACCCAGGTTAACCTTACGAATGGCTTCTATCAGCACAGTTCCATCCGCATCCTTCAGCACATATCCGTTGGCACCAAGCTGCAGAGCTTTGAAAAGATATTCTCTGTCCTGGTGGATGGTTAACATGATGATCTTCGCATCCGGACTTTTTTGTTTGATGGCTTCCAATGCCTGTAAACCGTTCAGCTTGGGCATGTTGATATCCATCAGCACAACGTCTGGCTGCTCTATAAAGAAATAGCTTACTGCCTCTTCACCATTGGAGGCTTCAGAAACTACCTTGATGTCGTTTTCCAATTCAATCAGCTGCCTCAACCCCTGGCGTATCATGGAGTGATCTTCTGCAAGCATAATGCGTATCCGTTCCATAACAGGACTCCTTTCATTCTTCCGAATGTGGTAAAACAACCTTTACGACAGTGCCCTTCCCCGGTTGTGAAGAGATTTCCATTTTTCCGAGCATCAGTTCAATGCGCTCCTTCATGCTCATAAGCCCGAAGCCACTGCTGTGATCATCTTTGGCAACCTGTAATGCGTTCGCGTCAAAGCCTTGTCCGTTATCAGAAATTTTCAGTGAAACACTCAGCGGGGTGAATTCAACCCGTACTTCCCCGGTTTTAGCCTTTGAGTGTTTTCGGATATTGTTCAGTGCCTCCTGAACAACCCTGAAGATAGTCAGGTTCAGGTTTTTATCATCCACCACCATGTCCAGGCCACGACGGTGAAAAATGATGTCAATACCTGTCTCCAGTGAAAAGCTTTCCACATATTTCTGCAGAGTGGGTAAAAGCCCCAGATCCTCAAGTGACATGGGGCGAAGGTCATAGATGATTCGCCTGACATCCTTCAGCGACTCCCGGACAATCTTCTTCAAATTCTGCAATTCACTGCGAGCCTGATCGATATTGATGTCGATCAATTTCTCACAAATTTCAGCCTTCAGAACAACATTGGACATGGACTGGGCAGGACCATCGTGTATTTCTCTGGCTACCCTGCTGCGCTCCTCTTCCTGGGCTTTAATCACACGAATCGCAAGATATTTTCTCTTTTCCGAATCATCCAGATGATCATTGAGGTTACTCAGATCTCCTGATAGATAATCCATAATGGTCCCAACCTGACTTACCAGCGACTCGGCTTTGGAAACGGTGACAAAGGCTTCCTTGATGCGGCGTTCCAAGTCATTTCTGCGCAGGATTGCAAACTTCTCGCGTTCCCGGTTAATCGCCAGTTCAACCCGTACCTTATCGGCGCTTTCGTAAGCAATCCGGATATCATCCTGTGTGTACCTGTCAAAACTTTTGCTGATGGCGGCAAGCCTCATTCTGCTTTTCTTCAGCTCAACCTCAAGAAGGTCACTTTGCTCAATAATGACCTTTGCCTCCAGCTTCAGTTCGTTTAGTTCTTCTTCCAGCCTGTTGCATTCCCGGCGGGCACCCTCCGCGATGTCAAATATTGCATCACGGCTTTTATCAATCATATTCAGGGTTTCTTTTACAATCCGGTTCAGGTGGGAAACATCAAAACTTGCCAAGGTACGCCTCCGCTATTTTTCGGTCTTGATCTTCTGCAATTCATCCATAAAGGTGTCAATATCCTTGAACTGACGGTATACCGAAGCAAAACGGACATAGGCAACCTCATCAAGCTTGCGGATCTCTTCCATGACCTTTTCACCGATCTCAGTGCTGGTAACCTCCCTTTCAAGGGTGTTATAAATCTGAGACTCCACATTGTCGATTAAATTATCGATTTCACTGATGGAAACCGGACGCTTTTCGCAGGCCCGCAATATCCCGTTCATCAGCTTCTCCCGGTTGTACTGCTGACGGGACTTGTCCTTTTTAATGACCATCAGCGGCATATATTCAACCTTCTCATAAGTGGTATACCGCTTCTGGCATCCGAGACATTCTCGCCGTCTGCGGATCGTAGCCCCTTCATCCGTGGGACGGGAATCAATCACCTTGTCTTCCGGATGGGAACAATAAGGACATTTCATAACATGCC
>JAAYJG010000094.1 GCA_012523055.1 Ruminiclostridium sp.
CTATCATGATGGTGCTGGACAAGTTCATTCCTCCTGTCAATCCTGTTGAAAACATGCTTCAGAAATTATACCATATGTTGTCGTTCGACTCGACATATATTTTTCACCTACATCAAAACTACAGCATAAATCTTAGAAATATCTTATTTTCCGCACGCCTGAATGCCGTATACCGTTGTCCGGAACTGTTTTTCTTCTATTATTACGCCTGTTTCAGAAGAAAGTTTTCACCAGTTCACTGGTTTTAATCAAACTTTAACGATTCCCGGGTGTTGTTTTTCTCAGTTCCTCAGCCCGCACCGAAGCACATTGCTTATTTCACTTTTCAGCTTCAATGGGAGGAGTTCACTCGATCATCCATTACCCTGAAATCAATTTATGGAAACAAATGAAAAGTAAAATCATTCTAGAAATTATCGTACGAAGTGTTGACATTAATCGTACGAAATGTTAATGTATTCGTACGAGGTGAGAAAGATGAAAATGAATGAAGGAAAAACCACCATCACCGCAACAGAACTGAAAAACAACCTTGGCCTGTATCTGGATTCTGCCATCAGCGGGCAAGAGGTGATCATCACGAAAAACGGTAAAAACGCAGCCAGGCTCATCTCCTGTAACAGCTATAAGGCACAGCCCAGCATTCTTCTTGAAGAAGCAGCCGATTATGAAATCCATCAAAAAGTATCGTACGAAGAGTTTCTGGAAATCAACGAAAACAGTGATGCCAGAATGGAGTATATCAATGGGGAAATTATCATGCTTTCTTCTCCCAATGTGAACCATCAGGATATCAGCGGCAGGCTGTACCTTATGCTCAGCGCTTATTTAAAGGGGAAAAAGTGCAGGGTTTATTACGCTCCCTTCGATGTAACTCTGTTTAAAGTGAACATCCGGGATCCCGATGTGGTGCAGCCCGACTTGCTCATCGCCTGTGACATAGAAGAAAAAGTAAATACCAAAGGAAGGTATACCGGGGTGCCCGCACTGGTCATTGAAATCCTGTCACCCGGCACAAGAACAAAAGATATGGTCGATAAGCTGAATACGTATATGATGTCAGGGGTACGGGAATTCTGGGTGGTCGATCCGGCAAACCAATCCTGCCTGGTTTATGGCTTCAAGGACAATCAAGTTGACGATTTTAAATTGTACAAATTCGGTGATATCATTCAATCATACTTCTTTGACGGCCTGGAAGCAGATACGGAAGAGATCTTCAATCGGTAGGAATGGTTGTACGCGGAAAGAAGGAGGGTATGAAAATGAATGAACGGGACAAAATTCAAAAGGCTAGGGAAGTGCTGCTGAAAATTGCCCATGGCGCAAACCCCATTACTGGAAATGAAATGGAAGGGGAAGCGTTTTTAAACGATCCCCGCATCATCCGCTGCTTTTACTTTGTGGCAGATGTTTTGCAAAATGTACTGAATGGAAGCTATAGCAACAGGAAAAACGCGTCTTTTGTCATTAGCCCCGAGCAGAAAAGCAGGGTTAGGTTTCCCGAAGGAAAAATCGGAGTGACCGTGTTCTCCAAATGCATTAATGAAGTATTGGAGATGACCAGCAAACAACTCACCGGTATGGAACTGAACAAAAGGCTGAAGCAGATGAATATTTTGGGTGAAACGGTTAATAGTGAAGGGAAAGCGGTCACTACTATTAACGAGCATTCAAACAAATACGGCTTTGAGCTAGAGCACAAGGTTTTCAACAACAGAGAGTATGATATGGTGGTGATGAACGATACCGGGAAACAGTATTTGCTTGAGAACCTGGAAACCATCATGGGCGTGGAGGCACATCTGTCATGAGCATCGTCAAATGTCCAGTTTGCGGGAATGTGTTGGTTCGAAGTCAGAATGCATATGTTTGTGAACGAAATCATTCATTCGATATCGCCGCAAAAGGGTATGTCAATTTGTTGCCTTCAAACCGGAAGAACAGTAAACAGCCAGGTGATAACAAGCAAATGATACATTCCCGCAACATCTTTCTGAATGCGGGCTTCTACGCAAAACTGTCAGAGACCATTAACACCCTTGTGCTGCAACATTTATCAGGCAAACAGGTCGGCAGGGAAGCTCATATTCTTGATTCCGGATGCGGAGAGGGTTATTACCTGGCCTCACTGGCAAAAACATTTACCAGCCGGCAAATTCACGCATCCTTTTATGGCATAGACATCTCGAAGGAGGCTATGCGCATTGCAGCCGGGCGAAGCAGAGATATTTTCTTTGCCGTGGCCAGTTCCTTTGATTTACCGGTGATGTCCGAAACAATCGATTGTCTGCTGCAGGCCTTTTCTCCCTGCAGCGATGCAGAGTTTCACCGGGTACTGCGTAAAGATGGGTTGCTCATTTCGGTTATTCCGGGAAGGAAGCATTTGCTTGGCTTGAAGCAATTTCTATATGAGCAGCCCTATGAAAACGATGAAATGGAATATCCGCTAACTTCCTTTCAGAAAGTGGATCAGGTTCGGGTTTCATACTCGATTGCGTTGCATGACCGGGAACTGATAGGGCATTTGTTCCGTATGACGCCCTACTTCTGGCGCACAGGTGCTGAAAAGGTTAAGGAACTCGAACAGCTTGAAACACTGGAAACTCTCTGCGAATTTGTGATCACGGTGTACTCGCCTCGATGATGGCAAAGGTCTGTTTTTTTGTCTTATAAAGTGAACCATAATAAAGAAAGGACAAATAGTTCATCCTGAATTCGATAATATTTTAGTTCTTTTTCGTTTTGATACATTCCTTAGCTTTACTATGTAGAATTATCCCACCATGGGAAAATCTGTCTTGCACAGAATAGGGTATGGGGTTAAGCTCAAGGTAAAATAAAGACAGGATGTGATTGCTTTGAGTAAAATGATCAGGGTAAAAATGACAGATACCGACGGTACCCCAATGCCCGAATATCTTTTATCTACGCTTTACGCTACCGATATGCACTTTGATCCCGATGTCCGTAAAAGTGAGATTACCTCCGATGGGATCGTCGAGCTGCAGGTCACAAAAGAACCTTACATGCTCCATGCCCGTGTGAACATTCCGTTGTATGGGAACATCTGGGTGATGGCTCATAACCATGGGCAAGGGTATACACAGGTTTCGGTAGATTTTGTTTCTGAAGCGGTAGAAACCTATATTTGGGAAGCTGAAAGGCTTTCAAGCGGGGTTACACTATCGGTCTATGCTCAAAGCCATCTCGATGCCGCCCGGGAATACCAGCGTCTTTCAAGGAAGGGGCCTGCTCCGCACTATTGCCGGCTGAAAGCTTTATCTCATGCTATTTTTGCCGCGGAGGCCACTCTGTTTGAAGCCTCTGCCGAAAGGCTGAAAGTAAACCCCAGGCCGGAGATGCTTTTGGGCTGTAATGCCTGGCGGTACTCCGGAAAGGATCTGTATTCAAAATATTTCACCGAACTGCTGAATTTTGCCACCTTGCCATTTTACTATTATCAGGTTGTTCCCCAGGAAGGGGTTTATGATTACAGCCGCCGCGATGAGCTGCTGGAGTGGTGTGAATCGGCCGGGCTCAAGGCAAAGGGTCATCCACTGTGGTTTGGGCATGGCCATGTCAACCCCGACTGGATGTACAACAAATCCTATAAGGAGTTATCAGCCTTCGCTCGTGAATATATCCAGAAAACCGTTACCCGCTACAAAGGGCGCATCGACATTTGGGATTCCATCAACGAACCCCATGACTGGGCAAACTGTTTTAACTTCAGTCAGGACGAGCTGATGGATTTGGCCAGGGTCTGCTGTGAAACCGTACGCGAAAGCAATCCGCAGGCTACCTCCATCGTCAATGTCTGCCTTCCCTTTGGCGAATATGTTGCAGGGAAGTTTGTGTGCTGGGGGCTGGCTTTCGACAAGCCCGTTACCCCGCTGAAATTCTTTGAACGTGCCATCGAAGAAAAGAAAATCGATTTTGATGTGATCGGCATACAAATGTATTTTCCAGCAAGGGATATGGTTGCCATCAGCCGCCTTTTAGATGAATACGCACGCTTTGGAAAGCCCATTCATATCACCGAAATGGGGGTTCCCGGCGGTACAGGCAGAGGAGTAAAACTGAATTACGATCAAACCGATCCCAAATCCCAGGTGGGCTTAACAAGAGGGGTGTGGCATGCACCATGGAATGAACATATTCAGGCAGACTGGGTAGAGCAGTTCTACACCATCGCATCAGCCAGGCCGGAAATTACAGCGCTTACCTGGTGGGACTTCCAGGACCCCGGCTTCATGCAAACGGCACCCTTCCTGTTTGAAGACCGGGTGCCGCGTGAAATGTACTTCAGGCTGAAGGCGCTAAAAAACAGAATCGTGGGCAAATAGAATTTTTAGGTGAACCTTTTGGGTACAGTGAGTATGAGCTCAGTTATGATATTGAACAGTAACGTGCGTTTGAAAGGGAGTGTACCCACGGGTACACTCCCCCAAAACGAGCAGTGAAACATATGCTCGCCGCCTGATTCAGTTAATCTGAGACTGGATTGATGATATCTAGTGGTGGGTTCAACTCCCCACTGAAGGAACATTAGTCTTTTAATTCTTTCGCCTTTTTTCTGCGTCTCACACAACCATTCAATAAGTATTCTATCTGTCCGTTCAGCGAGTAAAAATCATCTTCCGCCCACGGGTTTTATCAAATGCCCTTAAGACCCCTGCCTCATAGCGTATTTTTAGCCCTTTGGGCTAAAAAACGCGTGGCGGGGGATAAACCGATTTCCCCTTCAGTGGCGGGTACAATCCCCCACTGAAGGGGCTGGTCGCAAGCTTCAATTGCTGCTCGCCCATGCAGCCTGGCATTTGATAAAATGCTCGCAAACCGTTCGTAACTATCAGAGATAGTTACGAACCAGTTGCACACAAAACGCGTAAGTCACACACAAAAACATTGATGTTTTTGTGTGAAGAAGGCGCTTTCAGCGCCCGCATTTTGGCGCACAATTCGCGCAAGTGCTCATTGAATATAACAGGCAAATTAGCCTGTTTTTTTGTGTTTAACGAATTCTATCCAGTAAACATTATTTTGTTTTTTGTAACAGCATTTTATAGTTAACATAATATAGAATGTGGGACAACGATAGGAGGTGAATACATGGCATGCTATGAAGATATTTTAGAGCATCAAAGGAGAAATGGAGTTGTTATCAGGCTAAGAGATCGACCCGCAGAGCATTCAGAAACCAGCAGTTTACCGGAAGGAGGTGATAATTTGAAAGCAAACGAAGAACGCAATGAGGCAAGGTGTAGAGTAATTCCCGAGACAATCAGGGAATTGCTAAAAAGATTGGTAGAAAAATGCGTAACCATTATCCTAGATGCAGAAGAAGGGCCAGAAACTGTCGAAGTAGAAGCTGTCGTCGGAGATTTACTTGTTGCTGAAACAGTAGATCACAAATTTAAATTTGTTGACATCCGATGTATATGTGCTGTTATCGTTGACCGTGAAGAGCTCATTGAAGGCTTGTTGGATACAAGGTTCCACAATGAAAGAAACGAGAATACCGAAGAAAATTCGAACAAATGGTAGTCATAATTTAATGCTTTAGAATATTGTTATTAAATTGGGAACTTACCTTAAGGAGGTGAAAATATGGGTGCAAACATGGAATTCAATAGAGAAAGGTGCGAGATAATCCCCGGAACAATCAGAGAATTACTGAAAAGACTGGTGGAAAGATGGGTAACCATTATCCTGGATGCAGAAGAAGGACCTGAAAGGGTCGAGATAGAAGCTGTGGTTGGGGATCTTCTTGTCGCCGAAACAGTGAATCATAAATTTAAATTTGTTGACATCAAATGCATATGTGCTGTAATTGTTGACCGTGAGGAATTGCTGGAAAGCATATTTGGCAGGGAATTCAATGAACGTGAACGTGAATGCGGAAAATGCGAACATGAGAACGAAAACCCCAGGATGATTGTCGGCAGACTTAATAAATAATTTATGGTAGTCCTTGCTCCCGTATTCAAGGTTAAAATGAGGGATCCAAAGCCGAGTTGGCTGGGGAGATGGAGATTGTCTTCCCAGCCAACGTACTTAAAGATCGCGGCGAGAAAAGTACTTGCGGATGAAGGCGTTAAAGAAAAAGATAACGGTTAAATAGGTTATGAACCTTCATTCGTCTTTTTTCTGCGTTTTACGCATTCGTTCAATAAATATTCTATCTGTCCGTTCAGCGAGCGAAAATCATCTTCCGCCCAGGCTGTCAGCTCTTGCCACAAAGAGGTTGATAAACGCAGCAATACCTGCTTTTTTTCTTTTTCCTTGTTGTCCATCGCTTATCATCCTCCATTTCCGATACTTGATTTAATTAACATCAATACAGTGATCCGCTGTTCACAATCGGTTGTGCATCTTTGTTCCCGCACAGTACCACCAGAAGGTTACTGACCATGGCGGCTTTTCGTTCTTCATCCAGTTCCACGATGTTGTTTTCGCTCAGCTTTGCCAGTGCCATTTCCACCATGCCTACTGCACCTTCAACGATCATCTGCCTTGCGTCAATAATGGCAGAAGCCTGCTGCCTTTGGAGCATTGCTGCCGCGATTTCCGGAGCGTAAGCCAGATGGGTGATTCTGGCTTCAATGATCTCCAGCCCGGCAATTTCAACCTTGGCCTGTATTTCTTCCTTCAGCCTTTCTGCGACTTCCTGGCTACTGCCCCGTAGGGATTTCTCATTATCATCACTGGAAACATCATAGGGGTACAACCGAACGATGTTGCGTAATGCTGAATCACACTGTATGGATAGGTATTCCGTATAATTGTCCACATTGAACACTGCCTTGGCCGTGTTGACTACCCGCCAGATAACGACTATCCCAATAATTATGGGGTTTCCCATCAGGTCATTGATCTTTTGTTTGTCATTGTTCAGCGTCATCGTCTTCAGGGATATTTTCTTGTTCACAGGAATCGTCGGGGTCTGTTGTGGCACGTTACCTGTAACAGCCATTGCAGCAATTTTTTCTGCTGCCAGTTTTCCGGAACTTGTTGCCGTCATGGCGGGATTCAGTGCTGTGACAAAAGGATTTACAAAGAAGAAGCCTTCTCCCTTCAAGGTGCCGACATACTTGCCAAAAAGCGTTAACACCAGCGCTTCGTTTGGCTTAAGTATTTTTAACCCTGCAAACAGGATGGGCCCGATGATACTGAAATACAGCACTGAAACAATGATCACCAGTGTACCAGCGAACCCTCCCTTTTCTGTCAATTGAATGCCCCAGATAAGTGTAAATACCGACGCAATCATCAATGCGATGTTCAACAGCAGCACGCTCATGCCGTTTCTTGATTTTGGAACAATCTCCTCATAATGCATTTGCTTTTCCTTTATTGTTTCAGACATATTCAACGACCTCCTTCATATATGATATCAAATTGATATCAATTACATATTACAACAATATGAAAATGTTGTCAAGAAAAAAAGTCACCAAAAGATCATTTATACTCTTGGTGACTTCTGTGATATCTGATGAATAATGAATTGTCATACCTTTCGCTTTCCTCAAAGCTGCAATAAAGCTTCCCAATGATTTCTTTTCATTACCGGTCTGTCCAATCTCAATTCGTATTTGTTGGCCGGACATTAGTATCTTCATTTTACAATTGATTACAGGAGAAAAAACACATATACTGAGGATAGAATACTGTTGGTTAAAGACTGTCTGTGATGCAGAAATATCAGTATATTATTAAAGGGGAAAAGCGGAGGGAAATATGAAACAATGCAGCCGTTGTCAGAGAACACTTCCGGCTGATCTGAATTTCTGTATTTATTGCGGCGGGAAGGCCGAGGAAATGCGGGAACAGACTTCTCCGGAATGTACACATTGCGGAAAAGAGAACCCAACGGAAGTCAAATTTTGTATTTATTGTGGGAAGAAAATTGGGGAATCCACTGCAACGGAAAGTCATAAACGGAATGATTCCATTTTTTGCAGCGGCTGCGGTGCTGTTTGCTCAAAAACAATGAGTTTTTGCCGCAATTGCGGTGCGGAATTAAAACCGACACAGCTTAGCAAAAAAGGATCCGGTCCACTTTCTCCCATTCCTGCGCAAGCTACAAATCTTCATCCGTCACCTGTGCCAATCTCCAATCCGCTTCCGGGACAAAGCCCAAAGAAGAAGTCCGTGGGGAAATGGGCTGTGATTGGAACCGTTTGTCTGCTGGGATTGGCTATTCTGATTGTACAATGGATAAAGAATAATCCCAACCTTCCTAAGGGAGGTATCTCGATAGGTGAAACCTCTGCCGCAAATGAACCGCTTGAAATCATTACCATCGAATTCCATACGTATACGCCTCCTGAACTGATTCGGAGCATATCCGGAGAGTGGGCGGAACACCGCGGGGTGGAACCTGACGGAGAATGTCGGGTTAAGTTCAATTTTCCTCTTTGGTCAAAAGACCGGAACAAGCAGAATATCTCTGTGACGCAATGGGATGGGACCCCGGTTTCTGCAGACATTGATATACAGAATGACACGCTTGTTATTAAACCGGAAACCAGCTATCAGCCGGGTCATTTTTACACGCTTCATATGGCGGGTGAGCTTCAGTCCGCAAAGGGCAATCTTCTGGGAGAAACGGTATCCCTGCACTTTGTTACAAAGCCGGAGATGTTTTCTGAGTCCCTTGTTTCCAAAACGCTGCAGCCATCAGAAGGCAAGCAGGAGGTCATTACCGAAGAAGGCCTGAAGGTTTTGATTCCCGGGGGGACACTCAAGCAGGAAGCCCGCGTTGAAGTCAATAAAATTACCGGCGGATACGAATGGATGGATCCGCTGGAAAGCGAACAACTGCAAGTCTATGAAATAAAAGTCGGAGAAGAGAAAACCTTCTCTCAGCCCATATACCTTGAAATTCCGTTTGATCCGCAGGCGCTTTCCGTATCGTTGCCGATAGAACATGCATTAAGAGCCTGTTACTGGGATGAAACGCTTTTCCGTTGGGTGGATTCATCGGTTCTGGTGGATACCGAAAACAACAGGCTCATCATCCCCACGCTGCATCTTACAAAATGGTCCGCCATTGCCATCAAAGCGGACGGGCATATCTATAACGATTATTTTTCCATGTATTATTCCAAAAAAGAGATGGAACAGGCTGAAAAGGTCGCAGTCACGGATTTTACAGCAAAGGATTATATTGAAGGCGTATTTGACACGCTCAACGATGCCCGGGTTAAATACGATCAGGCTGGGTTCAGGCAACTGGAAAAGTTCATGGCGATACACGAGGTTTATATCCAGGAATATCCTTCGGCGATTCATGCGCCTGAATTCAATGTTAAGCTGACCGGGAAGTATGACGAAAATGCAAGTCGGAACAAGTACACGGGAACCATCACCATTCCCATTGACAACTACTCCGGGGTAAACCATTTTCAAATTGCCCATGAGCTGTTCCACAGCGTACAGAACCGTTACTATTACGCCCTTGGGATGAGGGAGCTCGGTGTACCACTGTCCACAGCTCCTTCCAGCCAGCTTTTGTCCAGGCAGTGGTGGCTGGAGGGCTCGGCAGAGTATGCGGCGGGGCGTATTGCCTACCCTGAAGGGGATAAACCCCACCCGGAAATGGGCGGAATTCTCAACGCAAAGCATCTGGAAAAGCCGTTGACACATTCCCCCACCGCCCTGGCATTCTGGGCACCGGAAGACAGGCATTCCTACAACAATGCCTGGTTTTTCGAGTTTTTGGTAAAGGAAAAAAAGGTGGACTTTACCGATCTGTTTGAAAAGGTGGCTTCTTATTATAACCCCAGCGTATACAGCAATCTCGTCAGTTATTTCAAGGAGAGAAAGCAGGATTTCAACGAGATCTACAGTGACTATGTCCTCTGGTGGTTTTCCAGCCCTCAAAGCCCCTTGAAAGACGGCAACAGGGATCGGGGTATGGATAAAGTGGTTGTCATGGATTACCCGGCCTGTTATGAACACCAGTTTGTTTTTCCGGAATGGCATCAGGATAACAAGCACACCGCCAGGGCCATGAAGCTGACGGGGAAAGAGGACGACCGCGACACGCGGTTTATGGTTCTGTCCTATAAAGACGGCGCGGGATGGTCCGGAGCTCTCGAGGTGAAGACCTTTGTGCTTCCGGAGAATAAAAGCCAGGCCGTTTCCGCCCGTGACATCGCTTCCGATAACTATACGGTATATCAGCTCGCTCCGAAGGATGCCCTTTATGTTTTAGCCATTAACAACGAGGGAAATATCTGGACTCCGGAGATCAAAATCCATGAGGCGGATCTGACTTATACCTATAAACCGCTTAACGGTTCTCATCAATTCAGCGTTGTCGGAACCAACATTCCGGCGTTTCTGGAGGAGGGGATTTCCATTGTGCTTCAGACGGACGGGAAGGATGCCGCGATAGATAAAAAGCCCGATATACAATCGGATGGAGAAAAGATTCAGATTCAAAGTACCTTTCGTCTGGATGAAATTGAAGATTGCCAGCTGGATTTAAAGATCGTCACCGGGAAGCAGGAGATCATCGCACAGAAGAACATCAAGGATAAAGAGGTGACCCTAAAAATCAATCCGCCGCAGATAAAGGATGGCGTGCTAGGGTCCGAATATCCCTTTGAGGCGGAAGCGATAAATATCCCGCAGAAAACACAGCAGGTTGAATTTATCTGGGATATGGGTGACGGCGGAAAGAATAGTACTGGAAGAGCGGTTGTCGCCGTGGAGAAGGGAAAGGCCAAAATCAATCTTGCTTACGCATTTAGCCCCACCGAAACGAAGGAGGAGGCATATGCTTACCAGGTGCAGGTTACCGTAAGGGATGCCGAAACCGGAGAAGAACTCGCAAAATCAAGCGCATCGGTTACCATTCCAAAGACTGCGGTTATCATTGAACCGCCACGAAGTATGCGGTATGAGCTGCAAAGCGGAGCCACGGAAGCGGAACACACCTTCGCTGCTTATGTAAAAAACCCCGGAGCTCAAAACTACCGATTTGTGTGGAATTTTGGAGACGGCAGCCCTGCATGGGAAAGCACGGGAGAAGAATCTTCAGTTAAGCATACCTACCGGCAGACGGGAAGTTTTTCACCGACAGTAACCCTGTATGATAATGACGGCAACGAACTGTCCAGAGATACTATCACCGTCATTCTCGAAGCCGGCCAGCCTGTGAAACAGGGTGAGGATCCTTACCGAAAATATGATGAAGGCTTTGCCAATTACGACTACAGCAAGCTGTTTTACAAAGAGTATGAGTATATAGTTCACTATCATGACATTGAAACCGGGGAGGCACACGTAGCAATGACAATAGAGTTCTATGATCCTCAGAACACCCAGCCGAAGAGAATCCATTATAATGTTCCCCCGGAGCGGGAGGCAACGGACGGGAATTCCTATGGTACCACCAAGTATTATGAGAACGGAACGGTTAAAAGCAAAGATCGCGTGAAGATCATTGACGGTGACAGGTACACATCTGAATTGCAATACAATGACAAAGGTGAATTAATTAAAGAGAGCAACTATAAAAATGGTGAATTTCACGGCCGGTTCTATGTATTGTATTGTGAAGTTTATAACTGGATGCAATACTTAGACACCAAAGAGCAGTATGAAGAATTCTATAAGGTGAATTCTTGGTCGGATGAATACTATATTTATGAGGAGTTCTATAAGGATGGCAAGTATGATGGAACCTGGAGGAGATCATACAGCGCACCTTTAGGACAGGAAGTGGTGTGGCAGACTATTAAAAACTACAAGGACGGCGTGGAGCATGGGGAATGGCTGGAATATAGATCGGACGGGAGCCTGGCTAAAAAGAGCGTTTATGAAAATGGCGACCTGAAGGATTGGGAAGAATATTACAGTCCTTAAATGATGTATTTTGTGAGGCCGCCTTAGTAACATACTGATGCAAAACCTCAATAAAAAACAAGAATATTTATGTTTTGCATCTGTGAGTACCGATATTGGGTTGTGGGCGGAACACACTTTAGATGAAAAACTTAACGGAGGTGAAAGAATGAAGATTAAATTTTGCGGTAAATGCGGCCGGGAGTTAACAGAAGGAAGTGGCTTTTGCCAGTTCTGCGGCTGGAAGGTGGTCCGGCTTGAATCAGAGGACATCGATTCCGACAGAGAATCACCCCTGGTGAACTCCCCTGATGAACCCACGCGAATCAACCCGGCTGAAACGGCCGGTGAAAAAAGTGAGACCCTGCCATTAAACACTTCGCTCTCTCCCTCACAGAAAAAAAAGAAATTTCCTCTGCCCATTCTGATTGGGGTTGTTCTTCTTATTACGGCGGGTATGATTCTATGGCAGACCATTTTTAAAAGCGCTGAATTAATGCAGCCTCCGCTCGTGACAGAAAAGGGGATTTTCTTTGCCGATTTTGGTCGGGACAGTCGGCTGTACCGGCTGGATTTAAACGGAAAAAACAAAACGAAGCTCAGTGATGAATATGTTAAGAATATGGCTTCTGACGATGGCTGGATATACTATTCGGGCATTTTGGGGCTTCATAAAATCCGGGAGGATGGAACCGGCGAAACGGAGGTCCTGAAGCAATCGGCAGAGTCTCTGCAGGTGGCCGACGGATGGATTTATTTTATCGAAAGCCGAGATTATCATATTTGCCGTGTCAAAACCGACGGCACCGCCTTTGAGGAGATCGGACAGGATTTTGCGACGAACCTGAAGCAGGATGACGGATGGCTGTACTACCAAAATGTGGACGCAGAGCATTCTGTTTACCGCATACGCACGGATGGAACCAATCAGCAGCCAGTCACACCGGAGAGCTGTTATTCATACAGTGTTGCGGATGGCATAGTGTACTACAGCAACCGTAACGAATATGGCTACCTTTATCGCATTCAGGGTGACGGAACCGGTCAGCGCAAGCTGAATGAGTACAGCAGTGCTTCCATGGTCATCGCGAATGGGTGGATATACTATGCTCAGGGATGGCAAGGTTATCCGGCTAAAATCAAAACCGACGGCAGCGGAGAAGTCCTTCTTAATAAGGACTCAGCAGACGATCTGGCCGTTTCCGGCGAAGGGCTCTACTACGCTCATACTGAAAAAGGAAGACGCTTATTCCGAATCAAAACCGATGGCAGCGGCAGACAAAGCCTGAACTAAACGGTCGATTAGGATTAACCCGCAGCATGTTAAGAGGATACCGGAGGACACAGACCTGGACCGGGTTGGGCACAGAAAACACTGATGCTCTATTAAAGCAATTCCTTGCGTAGGGCTTCCGGTGTTTTATAAGACAAATAGGTAAGCGGAATATCTAAAACAGTCTTTGCGCCAGTCTGACCTTCTCGATTCAGCTTATACGCCGCACGCGCATAGGCAACCAGAACGCTTCCGGTAAATTCAGGGTTACTGCCAAGCTTCAGCGAGAATTCAAGGATATGTTGGTTTTTTCCTGCGCCTGTTGCTCCGCTGCGAATGACGAAACCGCCATGAGGCATGGAACCATGGTTTTTCTTCATTTCTTCTTCAGTAATAAAAGTAACCCTTGTTTCATTATCCGCAAAGTAGTTGGGAATGGATTGGATGGTGTTTATGATCTTCTCTTTATCCGCACCTTCTTCGGGAACAACATAACAATCTCTCAAATGCTTATCTCTCGTGGTTAGTTCAGGGTTCATACCCTGTCTTACCTTTTCAAGAGCTGAATCCATGGGGATGGTATATTGAATTCCATATTTTACGCCCTTTACCCGGCGGATAGCATCGGAATGCCCCTGACTTACACCCTTGCCCCAGAAAGTATAATCTCTTCCGTCAGGCAATACGGCCTCCATGAGCGCCCGGGTTAAAGAGAACAGGCCCGGATCCCAACCCGCAGAGATGATACCGACTTTCCCGGACGCTTTTGCCGACTGATCGACGGCATGAAAGTAATCCGGAATTTTTACATGGGTATCAAAGCTGTCGACGGTATTGAACATCTTTGCAAAATGAGGGCCCTGTTCCGGTAAATCAGAAGCGGAACTACCGCACAGGAGCATGACATCAATATCATTTATAAATTTTTCGGCTTCGTTCAGGTGTAAAACAGGTATATCCGGTGTTTTTACCTGTATTGTTTGCGGATCTCTTCGGGTAAAAACGGCGAAAAGCTCCATATCGGGTGTTTGATGAATAGCGGCCTCGGCTCCTCTGGCTAAATTACCGTATCCGAGGATAGCAACCTTTATTTTTTCACTCAAGGTAATTCCTCCTTATAATGCGATCCAGGGCGCCCATGCCCCCCGATACAACCTGGCACACTCATTGCTCCATTTTTTTCATAATTCAGATTAACATGCCTAAAATGCTCTGTCAATATCTCATCATCGTGACAAAGCCCACTAAACGTTAGGTGGGGAACTTCTTGTTTGAAATCGATAAATAAAGAAGTTGAAAGAACTGGTAAAATGATATATATTCAATTTGACTGAAAAGGAAAATGGAGGCTACATGAAAACAATCAAATCCTTCCTTACAGCTTTCAGCACCCGTTACTCAGGGGGGTTAGTATGAATGTTTTAGTGTTGGGTGGAACACGTTATTTTGGTATACATATGGTAAAGGCATTATTCAACAGGGGACATGACATAACCATTGCAACAAGAGGGTTAACGAAGGATGAATTCGGCAAAAAAGTCAGAAGGGTTGTCATTAATCGCACCGATCCAAATAGTATCACCGAGGCATTCCATGGCAAACATTACGATGTTGTGTGTGATAATCTTGCTTATTGCTCGAATGATGTTAAATCTTTGTTAGACAATGTCAAGTGTGACAGGTACATCATGACTTCATCGGCATCGGTCTACAGTAATATCCATATGGATATCAAAGAAAATGAATATGATGCCCGGAATTATCCCCTTCAGTGGTGTAACCGCCAGGATTATCCTTATGATGAAGTAAAACGCCAGGCGGAGTGCGCATTGTTTCAATGCTATACGAACGTCGAGAGTGTAGCTGTCAGGTTACCCTACGTTATTGGTGAAGATGATTACACAAAAAGGCTCTATTTCTATGTTGAAGAAATGATAAAGGGCAGCACTTTGAGTATTAACAATCTTGACGAGAAAATTGCGTTTATCAGTTCCTGTGAAGCAGGAAAATTTATAGCCTGGCTGGCAGAGCAGCATTTAACAGGGCCAATCAATGGCAGTAATTCTGGTGTTATATCACTACATGAAGTTATCGGTTATGTTCAACAGAAAACAGGAATGGCGGCTAAACTCTCTGAAGAAGGGCTAAACGGTTCATTCAACGACCAGAAGTCTTTTAGTCTGGACAATGCTTATGCAAATGCTAAGGGATATCATTTTCCTGATTTAAAGCCCTGGGTATGGGGATTGCTGGACAACTATATTGATAAAGCGAAAAACAATATGCGAATCTAATCTTAGGAACCATTCTTTAATGTTCACAGGTAAACAGGTTCAGCCTGTCATCCTGAACGAAGTGAAGGATCTCGCATTACTCCTGGCAAGATCCTTCGCTGTGCTCAGGATGACATCGCTGCGCTCAGAAAAAACACATACCTCTGAAGCTACTTATGAACTTATTAGTGGGGTGTGAACAGTCCTCTACGACCCAGATGTCGCCATACGACACGAAACTTAGGCAGGTTTCACAGGAGTAACTAAGGTATAAACAAAAAAAGCAATCTGGAACTGGAATTAAAGCGATCAGTATTCAGAAGTACGAACACCATCCTCCGATAGATACGAAATTTTATTTGCAAAAGGGTAAACAATGAAAGGATGGAGAGATATGATAGCTGCTCGTTAGCCCAATCTCTATTACAATTGCAAGCAATCGCTTCCGTTGTTATAATAAACTCAGACAAATGACCATCATTTCTTTCAAAAATCTGAGATGGATGTTTTGTTATCGGGAGGTTTCAATGAAGATGGAACAAAACGCAAAGAAGGACTATTCCTGGGGTGATCTTGAAAATGGCTTATTCAGGAACCCGGTTTTAAATGCGGACTATTCCGATCCGGATGTGATCCGGGTGAATGAAGATTTTTACATGGTATGCTCCGAATTTCATTACATGGGGATGCCGGTACTGCACTCAAAGGATCTGGTGAACTGGACGATCATCGGCAGGGTTTATGACGCCCTGAAAAATGATCCCGTTTACGACAATATGAGCGGCTATGCCAAAGGCAGCTGGGCTCCTTCAATCAGGTTTAATAACGGAACCTTTTTTGTCTATTTTTGCACACCCGATGAGGGGCTTTATATGAGCACGGCAAAAAACCCCGCAGGGCCCTGGGAGCCTTTGCACGAGGTTAAACGGGTTGCTGCATGGGAGGATCCGTGCCCCTTCTGGGATGATGATGGCAATGCCTATCTGGGTCACAGCACCTGGGGAGCTGGGCCGATCATCATTCACAAAATGAGCCCCGACGGGAAGAGCCTTCTGGATGATGGGGTGATTGTCTATGTCGGTAAAGTGGCAGAAGGCACGAAGATCATGAAAAGAAACGGCTATTATTATCTTTCCATCCCTGAAGGCGGTGTTCAGGTTGGATGGCAGACTGTTTTGCGGTCAAAAAGCATTTATGGCCCTTATGAACGAAAGGTTGTGCTGAGCACTGGAAAAACCAATGTCAACGGACCGCATCAGGGTGCGTTGGTCGAACTGGAGTCCGGTGAGTCATGGTTCATGCACTTTCAGGATACGGGGGCATTGGGGCGCGTTTGCCATCTGCAGCCTGTCAAATGGGTGGATGACTGGCCGGTGATGGGTTGCGACGGGGAGCCGGTTAATGTGTTTAACAAGCCAAACGTGGGGAAATCCTATCCAAGAGCACTGCCTCAGGCTTCTGATAGCTTTAATAGCCGGGAATTGGGCTTGCAGTGGCAGTGGAACCACAACCCGGTGAACGAAAATTGGTCATTGACTGAGTGTCCGGGGTATCTCAGGCTGAGAGCCATGCAGGCTGAAACGCTGCTGAAGGCTAAGAATACCCTCACGCAAAAGCTGATAGGCGGCACCGGAACGGTCACAGTCGAAATGAATTTTAAAAGCATGCAGCCAGGTCAGCTGGCCGGCCTTGCATTTTTAGCCGGGCGGGAGGAAAACTGGATTGGTATCGTTGGAAAGGATAAGGGGTTTGCGCTGGAAGCAATAACCGGAGGCGTTCGATATCATGGGCCGTGCTTAAACGGTACGGTATGGTTGCGGGCAAGCATTTGCCTGGCGGGAGAAACCCGGTTTTCCTTCAGCCTGGATAATCAAAGCTTCATGGCGCTTGGCGGGCCTTGCAACTTATGCCCTGGTTTCTGGAAAGGCGCCCGAATTGCGCTTTTCAGTTACAATACATTAACGGATAGCGGAAGTGCGGACTTTAGACATTTTCAATACGATATAAATTGAATAGTGCATATGGGTAAGCGAAGCGAGCATATATGAGAAACAAGGAGGACTTTTCCATGGCGATCAATCGGTATGATCTGGTGACGAGGCATAACCCCGAAGTAAACGGAATTGATGCATACGCAGCTTTATCCGTTGGAAATGGCGAGTTTGCTTTTACGGCAGACATTACAGGCCTGCAAACTTTTCCACGCGAATATGCCAGTGGTATCCCGCTGTGCACGCAGTCCCAGTGGGGATGGCATAGCAAGCCTGCCGACAACGAAACAGGGAGCTATCATATCAATGATCTCAAAATGGAGTATTTTGATACGCTCACAAGAAAAGTGGGTTATCGCACCGATCCTCAAAATCAAGAGGAAGCTTACCGGTGGTTGAGGATGAATCCACATCGGCTTCATCTGGGGCAAATTGGCCTGAAGATGATCAAACAAAACGGCAACCCGGTGATTGCCGAAGACCTGTGCAATGCGAAGCAGAACCTGAACCTCTGGAAAGGCTTGCTGGAAAGCTCCTTCGAAGTTAAAGGAGACTATATTACGGCCCAAACCGATGCTCACCAGGGTAAAGAAGTGAAAGGGAACTGTATTACAGCCCAAGCCGGTGCTCACCAGGGCAAAACACAGAGCAGGGATTGTATTGCGACCAAAACCTGTGCTCACCCAAGCAAAGACATGGTATCGTTTGTGGTGGAATCACACCCTGCTTCAATGGAGAGACTGGCTATTTCAATTAAACTTCCTTATGGCACTCATCTTAAAGCTGCTGCTGACTGGGACAACGATTCAGCTCATTATACAGAAATAGAAAAGAGTGTTCAATCTGCTTGCGATAAGGGTGACACGGGCAATTGCACCAAAGTTGGGGATGGTAAGAGACAAGATGTAATACTAAAGCATACATTGGATAAAACTATCTATAATGTTAGATTGGCTTTCAGCGAAGGAGCCAGTTTTAAACGTACAGGAAGAAACAGCTTTATCATAAGCCCGGCACCTGGTACTGCAAAGCTGGAGCTGTCATGCCTCTTTTCTCCACAGAAGGACGAAAGCCAGCTGCCGCTGTTTGATCAAACCCTTCAGGAAAGTGAAAAGGCCTGGAAGGATTATTGGAGCAACGGCGGTGCCATCGACTTCAAAAACAGCACCGATCCCCGAGCGACAGAGCTGGAGCGCAGGGTTATTCTGTCCCGTTATCTGATGAGAGTAAATTGTGCAGGAACATTGCCTCCTCAGGAAACCGGGCTGATCTTTAACAGCTGGTATGGAAAATATCATCTGGAAATGCACTGGTGGCACGGGGTACACTTTCCGCTGTGGGGGCAGGCTGAGTTGTTTGAGAAGAGCCTTGGCTGGTATGAAACCATTCTTCCCGTGGCGCGGGAACTCGCTCAATCCCAAGGTTATGAAGGGGTACGGTGGCCGAAAATGGTTGCTTATGACGGAATCGACAGCCCGTCCCCTATCGGACCGCTGCTGATTTGGCAGCAACCGCATCCAATCTATTACGCTGCGCTTTTATATCAGCTGAACCCCGCCAGACAGACGCTTGAGAAATACAGCAATATTGTCTTTGAAACGGCCAATTTCATGGCTTCCTATGCAGAGTATAATGAGGAACAAAACCAATTTAATCTGGGACCGGCTTTAATTCCCGCACAAGAGAACCATCGTCCGCAGGATGTGGTAAACCCCACAATGGAACTGGAATATTGGGCGTTCGGCCTGAACACAGCGAACCAGTGGAGAAAAAGGCTGAGCCTTAGTCCTGTTGAAGAGTGGACAAAAGTTGCCAAAGGTCTGGCTCCGTTGCCTGTAATGGATGGCGTTTACCTGGCTCATGAGAATTGTCCTGATACCTATACCCGTTATCGAAACGACCACCCTTCGATGGTCTATGCGCTGGGTATTTTACCCGGTATCAAGGCAGACAGGGAGATCATGTTGAAAACTCTGAAGACGGTAATGGAGAAATGGGATTTTGACGGTACCTGGGGCTGGGATTTTCCAATGCTGGCCATGACGGCCGCAAGGCTTGGCCAGCCGGAACTGGCTATTGACTGCTTGCTGATGGATGCACCAAAGAACGAGTATCTGATCAACGGACATAACAAGCAGGGTGATAAGGCAGATCTGCCCATTTATCTGCCAGGAAACGGCGGTTTACTGACAGCGGTAGCCATGATGGCCGCCGGCTGGAATGGTTGTACCGAAAATACACCAGGGTTTCCAAAGGACGGCTCCTGGTGCGTCACCTGGGAAGGACTGCACCCCATACTTTAAACCAGGGGCGGGGCCCAGGTCCCTTTGGCTCAGGGGATTGTTTTGCGCAGCAGGGCTTTTTGCTCCCAGATCCTTGATTTCCAACGGAAATACGCTGCCCATCCCCGGAACCACTCATCCACGGAATATCCGATCCAGACTCCGATAAGCCCCAGACCAAAGTGAATCCCCAGCAAATAAGACAAACCAACAGCAAATATCCATGGAGAGATGCAGCCCATGAACACCGGAAAGCGTACATCTCCGGAAGCCTTCAGCGAGCTCATCAGCACCAGGTTAAAAACTCTCCCAGGCTCGAGGATTATAGCTAACGCAAGAAGCTTGCCACCTGTGGCGATTATATTGGGGTTTTCACTGAATATCCCGAGAAGAGGACGTCTGAAGATATAAATCAGAATCGAGTTCAGGATAGCTCCAATAACACCATACAGCAAGCTTCGCAGGCATAGCTTATAGGCCTCCTGGTTTCTGCCGGCGCCAACCCTGTGGCCGACGAGAATCTGAGTGCCTTGCCCCAATGACATCCCGGGGATCATGATAAAATACATCAGATTAAAGGTCATTACCCTCGTTGTCAGCGCCTCGGTGCCCATAAAAGTAATAATGTAGGTGATCACCAGGGAAGAAAGCTGGTACACCATGTTTTCACCCGCCGAGGGCAGCCCGATTTTCAACACATTGCCAATGACTTCCCTATCTGGATGAAAAATTGCCTTCACAGAAAACTTCAAACCCATCCGGGCAATAATGATGACAAGGGCGACAAAAGCGACCGCCTGGCTGATAATTGTAGCCAGGGCGACTCCACGAACACCCAAAACGGGGTTGCCTACCGGGCTGTAAAGGAAAAACCAGTTTCCCAGCGCATTGATGATATTCATGACCAAAACCACGATCATCGCCGGCCGAGTGCTGCCATGGCTGCGAAGAATCGCTGAACAGGTTGCTATCAACGCGTTTAAAAAGACGCAGGAGCCTACCATTCTCAGATAAAGCACCGCATCAGCCATCAGTTCCTCAGGGATATTCATGGCGCGCAGGATAAACCGGCCGAAGGTAAACATCACAAAGCTAAGCAGCAACCCGACGGTAAAGTTTATCAACAGAGCGGAGATGGCCGCGCTGTCAGCTTTGTCCTTCATTCCGGCACCAAGGTATTGAGAGATGACAATGGTGGTTCCGGTGGCGACAATGGAAAACAGAATGACAACAATCGAATTGAGCTGGTTTGCAGCACCAACCGAAGCAACCGCATTCTCAGAGTAATTACTGAGCATGATGGTATCAAGGTTTCCCAGGAGCATGCGCAGCAGGGTTTCAATGAATATTGGCCATGTTATGGCAAAAAGCTTTAATTCCTTTTTATTTTGTATTGAATTCATTCAGTCACCATATTCTGTAGCGTCCGCTTAATGCAAGCAGGCTGAAAAAGTAGAGGCAGTTATCATAATATCTTCTTACACCGGTTCTTACAGGTGTATTCCAGAACATACGAACCAGTTTTTCCGCGTTGGAACCCTCGGTAGCCAGTGCTGCCTGTGCATTGGTGGCAATCAGACCAACCGGGTGCAATGATTTTTCTTCCAATGGGGTACCATCGATCACATACATTCTGTAATCCGCGTTTTCTCCCATGGGGGCAAAGAAGGCCTGAATTTTATCGGCAAAGTCTTTGTGCCAGGGCTCTGTGCCAAACCAGGCGGCATCCAGACCGATATTCGCAGCAACACGATAGGCGTCACTGTAAAAATGGTGATGTCCGTAATTCCAGTTTGCCTTGTGCGGGGTGCCGTCATAGTTTGAGTATTCAGGTGCCAGCCCGGTTACGGGATGATATGCCGTTGGCAAAAACCTGCGACTGGCCGCTGCGGCTTCCTTCCAGAATTGAGCATCTGCCGGATCGGCCCACAGGGAGAACAGTTCATAAAAATGGGGAAGGTGGTAGGAGGGATCCGTCCATGGGGTTTCAGGGACAAACTTGATAAGCTTGTTGGCTGGATCCCACATGGGGTCGCCCATACCATCCTCACCCTTGTGAACGCATTCCCGCAAAATCGCTGTGGCCTGACGGCTGTAGTCAAAAGGCTCGGGTCCGTCACCCCAGCGACGGGAAGCAAATAGCAGTGCCATCGCAAAAAACTCTTCCCCATCGGGAGCGGGCCCTTGGGCTCTGCGCGTTCCATCGGTGTTCAGGGACCAGGCAAAATAACCCTTGTATCTGCCCGAGGTATGCTGCATATATTTTTTTGACCATGTCCAGATTCTGTCGAACTCCTCTTTTTTGTCCATTTGAACGCAGAGCATCATGCCATAAGACATGCCTTCGCTTCTAACGTCCAGGTTGCCGGTATCCAGAAGATATCCCATGTCCTCACCTACAGGGTAATAGATCCGCGTGTCGTCATCACCGTAGAAAATTTTCTCCCAGGTGTCCTGTACTTTCTGTTCAATTTCGGAATCGGTCATTCCCAGCTCTTTGAAAACATTGCGGTATTCACCTGAATAAAAGGCTCCCTTTAATAAATCCATCTTCACATCTCCTTTTTGTGCTTCGCTACAAAACGAAAACGGTTGCTTGAATTGCAGCACTTTTTAACTTATACCCATTATACTGCAGAATCAATACTGTTACCTATCAATTTTTGCGCAGATCTTTTCACTTCTGAGTAAGAACAACGAAACATATTGACAGTTCTTTGGGTTCATTCCAATTCCCTAATTGTGAAGTACTACTGTCGCAACATGCTTGAAGCTTTTGGAGGATTATGTAACAGCAGCGGGAAAAATGAGTTACTCAAATATATAACGAGGCCCGATGTCCCCCACCTCTTAACGTATTTTCAGCTAAGAGCCGAAAAACGTGTGGTGGCGGGTACCGATTACCTTAATCAGGCGGCGAGCATATCTCCCGCCTCGATATAACAGTGTGTTGCGATTGCAAGCAATCGCTTCCGTTGTTATAGTAATTGTAGTTACTATA
>JAAYJG010000095.1 GCA_012523055.1 Ruminiclostridium sp.
CCGATGTCCGCCCCCAGGTAATACCGGATGGCACCGGCAGAGCACTCCTTCACACAGGACGCACAACCCCAGCAGTCCCTGGGGTATTTCATATAGGACCAGCCTTCTTCGCTTTTATAGATCAGCTTTCCGGGGCAAATCTCGATACAGGCCCCGCAGCCCTGGCATAGTTCCTTGTCAATTGCAATGCTCATAATTATCCATTCTTCCTGTCAGTTCCCTGAAAATTGTACGGAACTTTCCGTTCTCATAAACTGAATTGACATATTTCAGCCAATGCCCGTCATCCTTTTCAGGATAATCGGTGCTGGACATATAGTTGTACCATCTCGATTCCTTTCTGGATTTCAGGTGGTGAATCAGCGCCTTGCACACATACAGCCTGTCAAGGATTTCGTATATGAACAGCAGATCATGCATGTCTTCCGCATTCAGGTTGCGGGCCAGTTCCAATAGCTCATCAACGCGCTGCCCGGCAAACCCCAGCTTGCCATGTTCGATCAGATAATTCCGTGAGATGCCCCCGGCATTCTCATCCATGACCTTTTGCATGGCATCCTCAATTTCATCGATGGAATGAATGGCAAAAAGCTTTTTCCGAAAATAATGGTTCAATTCTCTTTTTTTACGACGGATCCTGCGCCGCTCGAACATCCCAACGACCGTAGGCTTTCTGGTTTTTATATACTCCAGCGCCGATTCCGCGGCTATCTGCCCTTCAGCAAAGCATCCGGTAACATACTTTTTCGGGCTTCCTCCTGCCACATCTCCTGCTGCAAACAAGCCCGGAAGCGTTGTCTGTCTTTTCGTGTCCAGCCAGTAACCGCTGGCCGTGTGTCCGCCAACGATATAGGGTTCGGTTCCTTCTATTTCAACGTTTTCCGCTGATGGGCCCTTTCCGGTCTCTATCCACTTCAGGGTTTGCGCCAAAGACATGTTCAGGTACGCCTTATAAAGGTCTGTCTCCTGCTCCTCGGTGATACCTTTCGTTCTTAAAAAACAAGGTCCCTGGCCCTTCAGAGACTCCTGCACCGTGGCATACAGCCTTAAGGGGGTGGAATGATCCTTGTAATCCTCAACATATTCGGAGCCATATCGGTTCACCTGGCAGGCGCCCAGCCCATTGGCAATGGTTCCGGTGGGAGAGATGGTGTCCTTGCACCGAAGGGCAATAAACCGCATCTCAAAGGTGGTCATTTCAGCCCCGGCCCGAATGCCCATGGCATACCCCGCACCGGTGTTGAACGGACAATACCACATCTTATGCCTGGAGAAACCGGGGTTATTGGGCCTGTAAAGCCCGGCCGCGCCACCGGTGGTGCAGATGACCGCCCGCGCGTAAATGGCATAGAAGACATTCTCATCTACAGAGAACCCAAAAGCGCCGATTACCGTTTTCCCTTCGAGAATATAATCGATGATGTTGATCCGGTTTAAAACGGTAATTTTTTTCTGGCTGTAAACAGCCTTCGCCAGGAGAGGCTTGATGTTTTCACCATTGATCTTGATGCCGCGGCGTCCTCTGGCAATGTATTTTCCCTGGCCATTTTTCAAGATGGGAAGGCCAAGATCTTCTATTTTATGGGTAACCTCGTTCAGCCGCAATGCCAATGTATAAACCAGATCCTCCCGGATGATTTCCTGAGAATCGGCCTTTACATAATCCACATAGGAATCCACTGACTCCTTTTCATGGATATAGGCGTTCAGCGCATTCACACCCGCCGCCAGGCAGCCGCTGCGTTTTATATGTGCTTTTTCAGCAATGATCACCCTTGCGTCAGATTTTTCAGCGATGGTGATGGCACTGAAGCATCCGGCTGTTCCCCCGCCTATGATCAGGATATCCGTTTCAAGCACCTGGGTTTTCAGCTGCATGGCATTCTCCCTGATAAGCTTAGTCGCAAATGTCCCAACACCTTTTCTCAGATGAAAGGCGCTGGGCACCCTGTTTTTGTTTCGTGAATTTACTTACTGCAAGATTTCAAATCACAGTCTTCTTTTGTAAGGAGTTCTCAATCCTAAATTGCTTCCGAATGTTTTTTTCAACAAGTCCTGCCGGCAATAGCTTGCTGAGCAAGGCCATCAACATTGCGCCCTGACCGGCGGTATAAAACGGTTTTGGGTTTTTGCATTCGATGATTTTCATGATTTTCGCCGCAACCACAGCGGGATCAGAACCATTCTTAATCCTCGCGTCGCGTATGGCCTTTGCATTGTTCATAGCTGACGCATAAACAGAACCTGCCTCGAGGATTTTCTCCTGGTAAATGTCTGTTTGAATAAAAGACGGTGCAACAGTGACCACGCGGATACCCAAGGGTGCCAGCTCATTGCGAAGGCCATTGCCCATGACCTCCATGGCCGATTTTGCCGAGGCATAGATGGACGAAAAGGGAACCGGCAAATGGCTGGCCAGCGAGGTTACATTGATGATAATGCCCTGTTTCTGCTCACGCATCTTCGGGATGATCCCCTGAATCAGCCTGACATGTCCAAAGAAGGACAGCTGATACAGCTGGCGCATTTTCTCTATCGAAACCTCTTCAACAGGGCCCATCTGGCTGGAACCGGCATTATTCACCAGCACATCCACCCGTCCAAGCCTGTCAAGCAGCGCGTCGATGCTTTTTTCACTCATCAGCTCCAGTGGAAGATATTCCACCCCGTCAATTTCATCTTCTGGCTTCACTTTCACCGGGTTTCTGCAGGTGCCAATGACCTTGTAACCGACCCTGACCAGAGCCCGGGCTGTTTCTCTGCCGATGCCTCTGGAAGCACCGGTGACCAGCGCGCAACGATTCTGTTCCATTACGATCACTCCATCACTTTTTACCATATATTCTGGAAACAGTGCTTTCATCCATTTCCAGCTTCAAATTCCTGTCTTCCCGCAGGGAACGGAAAGCTTGCAGGGTAGTTTCAATTTGCTCGTCGGTATGGTTGGCTGTGGGAATAATACGAAACATCATGAAGCCCTTTGGAATGACAGGATACATGACGCCGGTGACGAAAATCCCCTTGTTGCGCAGGTATTGAATCCAGTCCATCGTCACCCGTAAATCACCCAGAGGCACAAATACAGGCACAATAGGAGTTTCCACCTTTCCAACGAAGAAACCAAGGTCGCGCAGCCCCTGCGACAGCTTGTGAGAAACCTCGAACAGCCTGCGTCTTCTTTCTTGGCCGTTAATCACCAGCTCCAGCGTCTTTTTCAGGCTGCGGACGTAAATCATCGGAAGGCTCTTGGCAAACACCTGTGTGCGAGCATTGTAGCGGATCCACTCCACTACCTCTTTACTGGATGCCGAAAAACCACCAATAGAGGCAAATGCCTTTGCAAAGGTACCAAAGTAGATGTCGATCTTATCCTGAACGCCGCAATATTCGCCGGTTCCTCCGCCGTTTTCCCCCATAACACCCACACCATGAGCGTCATCGACAAACAGACGGGCTTCATATTTATCCTTTAGAGCGGTAATTTCTTTCAGATTCGCCACATCACCGGTCATACCGTACACACCTTCGGTAAGAACAATAACACCCTTTTCCCGAACTTCATTCACTTTTTTTAAGGTTTTTTCCAGGCTGTCCATGTCATTGTGATTAAACGCGCGGATATTACGGCGGTCTACCCCGGTGGCAATGGCGGCATCTACGATGGAGGCATGGTCCAGCTTATCTATAACGATGATGTCATCTTTGGTCACAAGGGACGCAATGGTTCCGATGACACCCAGATATCCGTAGTTAAACAAAATGGATGATTCCTTGTGGGCAAATTCCGCAAGCTGCTGCTCAAGCTGAATATGATCCACGGTATTGCCGCTCATCATTCTGGCGCCCATGGGGCCGCTGGCTCCCCATTCCTTTGCGGTTTCCACCGCTACCTGCTTCACTTCTTCGTTTTCCGCAAGGCCCAGATAGTTGTTGATGGACCACATGATATGATCCTTGCCGTTGAATTTCATGACTGTTCCCGGTGTGGATTCCATGACGGGGAGGGTGAAATAGCGATCCCCCTGTGCCCGGAACTGTCCAAAATAGCCTTCGGCTGTGGAGCATTTCGCAAAAATATCTTTGTGCATGGTTTCACCTCATCAGTTCTAATACTTTTTCCTGTATTCTGTCTTGTATAAAATCTTTCCTGTCAATAACCAGATCGGCTTTCGCCCCAGTGAGCTCGTATTCCGCTGCCAGCCGTTCAAAGCCGCCGCCGGTAATGTTCAGCATCACGATGGCATCCCTCTGAATATCCCCATTGTGAAGCTTTTTTATCAGCGATGCGAGGGCTATACCGCTTTCAGGGCAAATATCACAGCCTTCAAGCTCCCTGAAAAGCTTTTGCGCCTGTGCGGCCTCGGCATTTGTGGCTGTCAGCATATCCCCTGAAGAAGCCTTCAGGCAATCATACAAGCCGCCCACAAGAGAGTAAGGGGGCTTTCTGTTGGACAGAACCTTTGCGTTGATGGCATCCATTTTTTTCCGCGCTTCGTCCCCATCCATTTCCGGTATCGTGGGTCTGCCAGACTTCCAGGCAGCGTAGATGGGAATAAAGGGTTCGTTCTGGGAGCATTGCAGGCTCATCATTTTTTGTCCGTATTTCCCGCTCTGGTTGAAACGCAGATTGCTTTCATGGGCGGCGATAGCACCGGTGCCGCTGCCCACCGCCTGGAAATAAAAATCGGGGATTTCACCGATGGTGGTGACGGCAGACAACACTGTGGTTCCCATACCATCCCGCCTTGCCACGTTCTTCGCGCCCCCTTCGGGGTAGAACCCCTCAATGCCACAGATAAGGTCTGAAAGCCTTATGGCGTCGGTATAGTCCGAATCACCGCCGGCTGCGATAATCTTCACACAGGTCTTCAGTTCATCAATATGCCACAGACTGCCCATATTCTTTTCGGGTACCACCACCACCAGCGGTATATCATTTTCCGACGCAACCTTCATAAACGCGCGCGCTGTATTTCCCGCTGAAGCAACCACCAGCACCTTGCCGCTTTCCTTCGGAAACCTGGCACAAACCGAAAAGGCCTCGCATTCCTTAAAAGTGCCTGTCATCATCCGGGCGCCTTTTTCGGGCCAATAACCGTTGAAAGTGATGTACAGCCTGGGCAGGCCCAGATGTTTTGCCAGGCCTTGGCTGTGATATGTAACCGGGCTGGCAGAGCCCTGTAAGATATTGTCGATTGGAAGCCAGTCGGAAAACTGGTAAAGCCCCGGAAGGTCCTTGCGGACAGTAAGATGTTTCTGATGAAACTTTGCCCGCAGGAACGCCGGTTTCGGGCTGTTCCTGTTCGCCAGAACCAGGCCGTCGTCGGTAAGTTCCTCACCTGTTCCCAGGCAAACCAGTTTTTCATGATTAAGCATAACTACTCCTTCACGCGGTTCAGACCCATGGTTTTAATCATCCAATTGGGCAGAGGCTTGCCGGGTGTTCTTTTCTTCATGTCCATAAACCATCCCAGCTTTTTCAGGATGGGTAGTTTGTGGGTTTCAACGAATTCGATTAAGGTGCCGTCAGGATCCTCGGTGTATGTAAAATGCCCCGCTGCTTCACCCATGTCAAAGGTGCCTGTGCTGCCTTCGTATGCGCCGGGGTTGCTGTCCACGGTAAAGGGATGGCCCAGTTCTTCGCAAACCTGTTTCAGTTCCTTCATCCCTTGAACATCGTAGCACAGATGTATAAAGCCCAAGTCGCCCCAATACCTGTTCTCATATATTTTTCGGGGTACTCTGTCCAGCGACTGGATAAGCTCGAGGGTGCTTTCGCCAAGCATACGGCAAAAGGGGCCCGTTCGCGGCTGACTGTGTGTAAGAAGAACCCTGCGGAGTTTTCCGTTCCCTCCTGGCAGCGCTTTTAAATCTTCAAACACACTGGTTTGATCATAAAGAATTCTATCATAACCCAAAACTTTGGAATAGAACTGAATGGATTTATCCATATCGGTCACACCGATAAAAGCACCGTACGCCCCACCGGTGGCCTGATTGGTCTTGCTGAAAAATGCACCCGACTCGATGACCTGAAAGAGGTTTCCATAAGGATCCTTCACATAGAAACAGTTACTTCCCCCAGGATCCTTTGTGAATTCGCCCTGCAGCGCAATGCCCTTTTCTTTGAAGGCATTCCAGGCTTTTTGAGCATCCGCCGTTTTAATTTTGGTGATATAAATCCCCAAATCACCGGCTCGAATGTCAAACCCGGCAGGCTGTGGTGTGCGTGAAGTGTACTGCCAAATCTCAAAGCCGCCGCCGCCACCCATGTTGATGGCCAGAACCGCATGGCGCTTTTGAGGCTTTCCACCCGTATAAGGCAACATGAGTGCTGCTGTGCCGGGGTCGTCAAATACAGGAACATCAAACCCGAAATGGTCCCTGTACCATTTCCAGGCTTCATAAACATCGGGAATACCAATGCCTATCTGCTGGATACCACTGATGTTTACCATCTCTTACCTCCAGGTTGAAATGAATCATTTTCCCAATAAAGGAGAGCCCTGTACCAATTCCCTCGGGGTTTAGTATCAGGTACTAAGTATCGATACACTAAAGCATATCACAGGTATAAATTGTATGTCAAATAGGAACCGGGATTACCACAGCTGAAGCATGGAAACCAGTTACTCCTGTGAAACCTGCCTTGGTTTCGTGTCATTTCAACTCAGTCGTAGGGGAATTGTTCAGAGGTATGTGTTTTATCCTGATGAATCGATGTCATCCTGAATGAAGTAAAGGATCCGCGCACTACTCCTGGAAAGGGCCTTCACTGCGCTCAGCAGGTTGTGCCTGGTTACTTGAGAACAATAGCTGAAACTAAACAACAGGTCGAAGGTAAGCGGGTACATAGTATTATCACCAAGAAAGGTATTAACTAAACAGCAATCGGGAGGTAAAAAGTGTAATAACATTCCATAATATTCTCTACATGAAACCGCAGCATTCTGTTTTAAAAAGATTAGCTCGGGGTAATAAATATATAAAAGTTACAACATAATTTACAACATATTACGGCATTGAGTTTCCCGTAATAAAAAAAATAACGACAACAACTTGTATATAAGTATTTGCAGCCTTCATGATACATCACTGAAGATAATGGGGTATACAAGTTGTTCCAATACTATCTTTGGAAAAAATGTTCATTGCGAAATCCTTGGAAAACAATCAGAGGTTGATAAGAATGTCATTGAGAACATGTGTAGAAGGCGTTTTCAGCGCCCGCGTTTTGGCGCACAATTCGCGCAAGCGCTCATTGAATAAGAAAGTCAAGGGGTTTGCCGGGTCACTATATGGGAACGGTAATATCGGCCTGATCATGGACATAACTCAAGTGGCGGGCTTTGAATAGTAAATACTATAATTTAATCTTTTAGTAAACATCTAAAAGGAGAGTGAATTTATGAAGACCATAACCAGAGAATTAATTGCTAAAGTATGTATCCTTACATTTACTGTGTGCTTTTGCTTGGTATTGTCAGTTCAAAATTCTTAAAAGAAAATGCACTCGAGAATATGGATGCCTTACTTACCACATCCGTTAATGCATACGCAAACGTCATTGATAATTCCATTGAACTAATGAAAAGCGAAATTGAGACCTTTGCAAATGAGGCAGACGTCAATCCGGATATGACTGTCGAGGAAATGAGGGCAGTCTGTGAGGAATATGAAAAGAAGTATGGCTTTCTGCGTGCTTCCTTTATTGATTCAAAGGGTATGAGTTATGACGGTGTAGATCTTTCCGAGCGGGATTATTTTACGACCGCTATGGCCGGAACAACTTACATGTCCAGTCCCCTTGTATCAAAAAGACCAGGAGCGAATAATGCTGTGGTTTTATATGTTGCGGCAAAAATGGTGAACGACAAAGGCTATGAGGGTGTTGGGTTTACCGAGATAAGTAATGATGTATTCAGTCAGATAATCAAGGATGTTAAAGTTGGTGAAAAAGGGTATGGCTTTATAGTTGACAAAACCGGCACAATCATTGCGCACCCAGATGGTTCCGTGGTAGAATCCTTTACAAACTACATCAAGCTTGCACAAGAGAATGAAGCCTATAAAGAAGTAGGCGACTTAATCTCAGAGGTAATCAGTAATAAAGCCGGAAAGAAGTCTATGGAGTTCCAAGGCTCCAGAGGACTCATTGTGTATACACCCATAGCCGGTCCTGAGGGATGGATATTGGTTATGACATCCGATGAAAAAGAGATGCTGTCTACATATTATGTCTCTTTGAATAATACCATCCTTGCATCCATACTCTGTCTGATTATCTCTGCTGTCATCGCGGTGTTCATCGCACGCTCCATCGGAAATCCGATAAAAAAGATCGCTGCTGTTGCAGATCAGGTGGCAGTCGGTGATTTAGATGTTACTTTGGATGTGAAATCAAAAAATGAAATTGGCAGGCTTGCAATGTCTTTTACCAACCTGATAGCCAGTACGAGACAGCAGGCACAGACTATTGAAAGGGTGGCCGATACAGATCTGACGGTAGATGTTCCAATCCGTTCGGATAGAGATTTGATGGGGAAAAAACTATCAAAACTGGTCAGCGATTTGAATGAAATCATGAATAATATCGCCTCTGCTTCCGTTCAGGTTGCGTCCGGATCAAAGCAGGTTTCAGACTCAAGCATGGCTCTATCCCAGGGGGCTACCGAGCAGGCCAGCTCTGTTCAGGAATTAACGGCTTCCCTTGAGGAAATCTATGTTCAAACCAGATTGAACGCACAAAACGCAAACAATGCCAATGAACTAACTGAAAATGCGAAAATAAATGCTGTTCAGGGAAATAGTCAAATGCAGGAAATGTTGAAAGCGATGGAAGATATCAATGACTCTTCCGCTAGTATTTCCAAGATCATCAAGGTCATTGACGACATTGCATTCCAAACCAATATCCTTGCATTGAATGCAGCTGTGGAAGCGGCAAGGGCTGGGCAGCACGGTAAGGGCTTTGCCGTTGTGGCAGAGGAAGTGAGAAACCTTGCGGCCAGGTCTGCAAATGCCGCAAAAGAGACCACCGAAATGATTGAAGGCTCCATCAGGAAATCCGAAAACGGTACAATGATCACCAGGGATACAGCAGAAGCCCTGAAAAGAATTGTTTCTGATATCGACAAGGTTGCGGAGCTTGTGAGCAGTATTGCAGTAGCTTCAAATGAGCAGGCTGCCGGAATTGAGCAAATCAATCAGGGCATCATGCAGGTATCTCAGGTTGTACAGACCAATTCAGCCACTTCAGAGGAAAGTGCTGCCGCAAGTGAAGAGCTTTCAAGCCAAGCGACTATCCTTAATGATATGGTCAGCCAGTTCAAGCTGAAACAAAACATCAAAACATACAGTGGAATGGAAGAATTAAGCCCGGAAATTCTCCGTCTTCTTGAGGATATGTCGGTAAAGAAAAAGCCGGACAGCAAAGAAGAAACATTGAATAAAGCAGCACCTTCGACACCAAAAATAGTGATCAACGACAAGGAGTTCGGAAAGTATTAGAACTGAAGCGGAACGTGCCCCGACCAGGCCGCTCCGCTTATAAACCTGCTTAAAGCTGTTTGTATGGTAATTCACAGCATACTCTTTCTTTAAAGGATGAGAACATTTGATGCATGGGTTTGACGATTATTACAGAATCCTTCAGGTTCATTATCTGGCAGAACCGGAGGTCATTGAAAGCGCATATAAAAGGCTGGCGAAAAAGTACCATCCTGATGCCAGCAGAAACGCGGACACGCAAGCGCTTATGGCAAAAATTAATCAGGCTTACGCGGTGCTCCGTGACCCCGAAGAAAGACGCAAGTATCATCTTGTCTGGAAAGAGTATTATGACAAAAATCACCCACCGGATGCCAGAACAGAAGAAACCGGGGAGAAAATACATTTTCCTGACGCAGCTAAGGATATAATCGATGAATACTTCAAATGCATCCTGCATAAGAGCTACGACCGTGCATTTGAATTGTTATCGGAGACGGATAAAAAGAACACTCCCAGAAACGATTTTGTTGACTGGCAAAACGCCGTATCAAAACTGTACCACTTAAAGGAGTATGACTGCCGCGTTAGCGCCGTATACAGGGACAAAAGCCTCAACGGACATGTTTTTAATTATGTGGTAGACTTCAATGTAATGGTTGTTGAATATAACGCGGTGATGGATATGGTAGAAAAGGGAAGCTCCAAAAAAATTGCCGTGCTTGAAGAAGGAAAGTGGCGAATTTTTCTTGGTTATGAAGATCTACAGCCTCTAATAGAGAAATATAGATCATTGTCCGGATTCCTGGAAAAAGAAAACATGTACAAGGAGCTTGTTAATATATATGGAAGGAATGATCTGCTGACTGGATTATTAAACCGTAAAGGTATACTGGAAAGGCTGCATGAGGAAAAGTTAAGGTTTGACAGATACGGGAATGTTTTTTCATTGATGCTGTGCAAAATTCTCTTGAAACCCGAGTCAGGCATGAGTGATGAAGGAATAGATGAGCAAACTGTTTTGCATACATGTGAAATTCTACAGAATAATCTCAGGAGAACAGATATTATTGGAAGGTGGTGCGAAGATACCTTTCTCATTTTACTTCCTGAAACCAACTACACTTCTGTTATGAAGGCAACAGAGAAAATGAATGAAATATTTGAAAAAACGAAGCTTATTCATAAAGGAAAAAAACACGCATTAACATTCAGTTTGGCAGCAACAGAGTATGCAGTTTCAATGCAGGCATCACTGATAAAAATACTTCAGCAACTTCAGGAATGGAAATGAAGGTGATATCATGCTTTCAATTACAACGAATGAGTTTACTAAATTAGCCAACTATATAAAATCAAACTATGGAATAAACCTCAAAGAAGAGAAACAGACCTTGGTAATCGGAAGGCTCTATAAGGTACTGGAAGAGAAAAACTCAAAAACTTCTCAGAATACTATGACTACTTACTCTCGGACATGACCGGTGAAGCGGCGGCTACGCTTGTGAACAAAATCACTACGAACCATACTTATTTTATGCGGGAAGCCAATCATTTTTACTACTTCAGAGATAAGGTTCTGCCCTATCTTTCGGAGAAAGTAAAGCAAAAAGACCTCCGCATCTGGAGTGCCGGCTGTTCTTCCGGAGAAGAACCCTATACACTCGCAATGATTATTGATGAATTTTTGGGGAAGGAAAAACTGCTTTGGGATACAAAAGTGCTGGCTACCGATATTTCAGCAAAGGTGCTTGAACAAGCGTCCAGCGGCATTTATCTAAATGAGGAGGTTGGTACATTGCCTCCTCAATGGAGACTGAACTACTTTACAAGGATTGACAATCAAAAGTCCATCATTGTCGATAGACTCAGGAATGAAGTAATCTACCGAAAGTTGAACCTTATGGAGAGGAATTTCCCTTTTCGCAAATTATTTCATGTCATCTTCTGCAGAAATGTCATGATATACTTCGATACACAAACCAAAAGGCAACTGGTGCAAAAATTTTACAACAGTTTGGAACCCGGAGGCTATCTGTTTGTAGGTCATTCAGAGTCACTTAACCCCGAGGAGACAAGTTTCAAGTATGTTATACCCGCGGTATACAGAAAGGAACAGTAAGCAGCGAAACATGTTATGCATTATAGAGCAAAGAGGTGATGATGTGTATCCAGGCAGAAAGATAAGAGTACTGGTAGTGGATGACAGCGTTATGTTCAGGGAGATCCTGGTGATGGGATTACCATCTGATCCGGGTCTGGAGGTTGTAGCGACTGCGAATGACCCTTTAGAGGCCATAGATAAACTCACACAATATAAACCTGATGTGATGACCTGTGATATAGAAATGCCAAAAATGAATGGAATTGAATTTGTCCGCAGGCTCTTACCGCAATATACTTTGCCGGTGATTATGGTCACTTCTCTGAGCGGTGCTGTGTTTGATGCGTTGAAAGCCGGAGCCGTGGATTTTGTTGCTAAACCCGACGTAAACTCATTAAAGGATGTTCAGAATTTCGTTTATGAAATGATCCAAAAGATTAAAATTGCTTCTGCTGCAAAGGTGTTGCCTCAAGAATCCGAGTTTATGCGAATAAAAAGCAATTCTCCCGGAGGGGCTGTTTATGAGGGTATCATTGCAATCGGTGCTTCAACAGGGGGAACCGAAGCGATCAATCAAAGAAACGTAAACTGGGAGTGTGGCTTCTCATGGAATGTGGTATACTGAATTTAGTCTATCGCAATCAGAATGAAGAGGGTGTACCAATGGTAACCATACAAAATATCATGGATTTTATTATGGAACCGGCTGTTTTGCCTGAAAATACCGTGGACAGGCTGGAGTTTGGCAAACCGGAGGAACCGGTGCAAGGTATTGCCGTTAGCTTTCTGGCAAACCAATCGGTGATCG
>JAAYJG010000096.1 GCA_012523055.1 Ruminiclostridium sp.
AAACGTGTGGTGGCGGGTACCGATTACCTTAATCAGGCGGCGAGCATATCTCCCGCCTCGATATAACAGTGTGTTGCGATTGCAAGCAATCGCTTCCGTTGTTATAAGCGTTTGAAGCTTCATAAGTCTGTCTGTTGAATGCTGAAATCACTTTGGGCAAAGATCACCCTTTTCATTCCCCGTGCTTTGGCATATTCCTCGGCTTTTTCAGCATCCATACCCGATATGTCCAACTCTGCGATCAATCCTTTTTCCCGCAGTTCGTTGAAAATAGCATATGCTTTTTTCCTTCCTGATGAGCTGTATAGGATAAGCGTTCCCCCGCCCGGCGATTCGGGCAGCTTCTTCTGCCTCTCCAGAGCCATCAGGATCATGTTCACACCCAGGGAAAACCCGGTTGCAGGACAATCCTTTCCAAACCTTTGCAGCAGATTGTCATACCGGCCTCCGCTGAGCACCGGGAAACCAACACCATAGGTAAAGCCCCTGAACACAACTCCGGTATAGTAATTCATGCTTTGAACCATGCCCAGGTCAATGGACACGAATTTGTCCAATCCCCAATCGGCAAGGATCTCCAACACCTTTTTCAGATATTCCAGTGCCTGCAATGCCTTCCCGCTGACATTCTTCCGCTGCAGCTGTTCAATCAGCTCTTTGGAACCAAAATACCTGGGAAGGTTTAATATCAGCTCTTTCAAATTTTCGGGTATCTCATGCCGGTTCACCAGCTGCTCTACGCCAACAAAATCCTTCGTGTCAATAAGCTCCCGAATTTCTTCCGCTTCCGAAGGGGTTAAGCCCGACTGTTCCATCAGTCCCCTGAAAAAATCCACCTGCCCGATATCGATCTGAAATTCTTCTATACCAGCCAGCTGAAGGGCTTTCACAGCCAGCGCTATCAGTTCGGCATCGGCTTCAGGACTTTTTATGCCCAAAATTTCCACTCCGGCCTGGGTATACTCCTTTTGCTTGCCACCGCCCAGCTCGTTATAGGAAAAGGTGTTTCCAATATAGCAGCATTTCACAGGCCAAAGGTTTTCCTTCAGCTTTGTTGCGGCGATCCTTGCAATTGGAATGGTCATATCCGGCTTAAGGACAAGCAGCCGCCCTTGTTGATCGGTAAACTTAAACATTCCTTCCTGGGGAATGAGGCTTTGATCCCCTGAGAAAACATCGTAAAACTCGACGGAGGGTGTTTCGATTTCCCTGTATCCGCTGTTTAAAAACAATTGCCGCAGCTGGTTTTCCAGGCTTCTTTTCACATGGCAGCGTTCGAATAAAATATCCTGCATCCCTTCCGGTGTATAGATGTTCCATTTTTTCATTACTTCACCCCATTATTACTTTATCTCGTTAAAGTTGCATTGTAATAATGTGTCTATTATAGCGGGTTTGGGTTTACCTGTCAAGAATAATGTTTTTAACGTTATCCACCAGAGTCCATTTCCGGTTACTCCTGTGAAACCTGCCTGGGTTTCGTATCGTTTGGCGACATCTGGGGTGTGGAGGACTGTTCACACTCTCCTTTAACTATTAGTTGCTAGAGATATGTGGTTTATCCTGAGCGCAGCGAAGGATCTTGTCAGGAGAATGCGAAATCCCTCACTTCGTTCAGGATAACAGGCTGCGCCTGCTTACCTGTGAACAGCAATCATCAAGATATGGATACCGTGCAGCGACAGATTGAAAGCGTTGCAAGCATTTCTGAGGAAAACTCGGCGTCCATTCAGGAGGTTCTGGCAACGATAGAAGCTGAAAACACCAACATGACAGAGCTTGGCGAATCCGTAAGCCAAATTCAGGGGTTAAGTGGGCACCTTCGCAGCCTGCTGGGTTCACGTTAAGCGTTTCTCCAGATTTCGTGTTGAATGGGTATATTATCAATCAAAATCCGTGGTATCCTATACGATGCCACGGGTTACAATTTTATCAGAACCCCATCGCTCCGAGACGATGGAACCCATAGCTTCTTTTTCAGCATTCGTTATCTCTTTATACTCTATCATTTCGATACCGCCTTAGTAACGAACCGGTCTGACAAGAAGATGGTATTCCTCATGAAACTTACCACTTATCATAATGAACCTTCTGTTCATCATACAGGTCAACAGCTTTTCTTTCTTCGTTCTTATGTCCGGTTACGACCAAACCGATGGGAAGGATGTTCTCCGGAAAATCCAACAGCTCGGTAACAGCTTTTGTCAGGGCTGGTACAGGGTATAATCCACACCAAACCGCACCTAGACCGATGCCATGAGCCGCCAGCAGCATGTTTTGGATGGCGGCAGAGCAATCCTCGGTTAAAAAGCCCGCCTTTTTTTCCTTATCACTGTCGCCACAAACAATAATCCCGCACCCGGCCTGGGGAAGCATTTTTGCATATGGATGGACTTTAGCGATCTGCTCAAGGATGCTTTTATCACGGACAACGACAAAATGCCAGGGTTGTTTGTTATGCGCGGAGGGAGCTGCAAACCCTGCCCGAAGAATCAGCTTCAGCTGATCTTCCGACAAGCTTTCTCCCGTATACCTGCGGATGCTTTTTCGAGTGAATATGCCTTCCAGTAGTTCCATTCG
>JAAYJG010000097.1 GCA_012523055.1 Ruminiclostridium sp.
ACAAAGCAATGATGAGCTTGAAAATGGTACAATACCCTGTTGACAGCGATTTGATTTTTTTACTGACATCAAGCCCGAATTGATGCGACAGATCCATGGCTTTTTTATCATCAAAGCTTGCGTAAAAATTTTTTGTCCAGTGAAATGCCTCTGATACCTTCATTCCTTCAGGATAATAATTTTTTTCACTCATCATGAAAATATTTCCCAGCAACCTGTCATTGTCAAGGATCATCTCACCATCGAGCAAAACCTGACCCTGATCTTCAAAAATCCTACCGGTAATAATGTTTAGCAGTGTGGTCTTCCCAGCGCCATTTCTTCCTAGAAGCCCCACAATTTTATTGGGCTGAAATTCAACAGTTACATTGTTTAGTGCCCGAACATTTCCATAATTTTTTGTAATATTGCTTACGCATATCCCTTTCATTCACAAAACCCTCTTTCTATCATCATATAAATGTCTTCCTTCGATAAATTCAAACGTTTGGCTTCACTAACAAGCGTTATAATAAATTTATCAGAGAATTCTTTCTTTCGTTTTTCAAGCAACTTCTTTGCTGCACCGGATTCCACGAACATACCAACGCCTCTTTTCTTATACACAATTCCACTATCCACCAGAGTGTTTATTCCCTTCAATGCCGTTGCCGGGTTAATTTTATAGCTTACTGAAATTTCAGTTGTTGACGGGATTTGTGTCTCCTCAGGAAATGCCCCGGATAAAATTGCATCCTCAATCTGTTCTGCAATTTGTAAGAATATGGGGCGCTCATCTTCAAAATTAACTTGCAAGGGATTACCTCCTCTCTTTATAATCAGTGATTCAGTTTATTGGTCAACTGGTTATTTACTTGTGTAACTAACTATAACACGTCGACATTATGATTGTCAATAGGTATTAAACAAATAATTCCACGCGAAAGCAAAAAACCAGTTGAACCGCGTCCGTGTATTGCAGAGGGATTAAAGCAGACAATACTAATAAGGCTTCTCAACTTTTATGGTCATGTTGATGTGTGCGAACAACAGTATTTTTTCGAAACAAGTATTTCACCCCGGTCAAAGGGTTGTTCACTCGTACTTGCAGTAATAAGGGCTCTGTTTCCGAGCCCCCATGGATTGGTGTGATATGTTGAAGAAGAAGTTATCATTGCTGAAGCCATAAGAAATACTGAAATATTCGGTAAGTCATTTCAGATTTCTTCATTTTCATTGGCGTCATCAAAAAGAACAACCCTGGCTGGAGAACCGTCGGAACCTTTCAGGAGAAGGGGCATGCAAACATATCTGTATCTACCGGGAGCAACACCTTTCAGGCACAAACCTTCAACGATCAGCACCTCATTACCCAATAAAGCATAGTGAACAGGAAAATCCTTGCTGTTATACGCTTCTATCGATAAAGCATCTGTACCGATAACACGCACACCCTGAGCCAGCAGGAAACTGGCAGCTTCAAAGGAGAGCCCTGTGAATTCCGTGTCAAATGGTTCTTCCAGCGTCTTTTCACTATAGGAGGTCCGGAAAAAAACAGCTTCATTTTTTTCGCCCGGTAAACTGCAAATTTGCTCTGGCTGAATGCTTTTTTCATGCCGTACATCCACCACCCTGACCCATCCTGTGAAAAGCTGAACATCCAGTTCATCAATGCTTTTACCACCATCGATAAAGTGCAAGGGTGCATCTACATGGGTTCCTGTATGAACGCCCATATGTACCCTTGAAACATTGACCATGCTTCCCCTGGATATGCTGGCGGTGCGCTCAAGAAGAGCACCCTCGTCGCCCGGCCATACTGTCATATTTGAAATGACAGGACGTGTAACATCTAGTATTTTCATCTTAAATTGTTCCTTTCGAATTCATGAACAGGCTACACTTTTATTTTAAACAATAGGACGCTGGTATTCAAGAAAAACAAAGATATAAAACGCTCCCACCAAAAACGAATATTAACATAAAATTCTTTGAACCAACCACCAGCTTGTGCATAGGATATTAGTAAGAGTTCTGATGTTCTGTAAACCTTCTCCGGTTGAATGAACATGTTTACGGCTATGCTGTGAACAAGTCAGAGAGATTGAAGGCAGGTGAGAATATGCCATTATCAGCCAGAGAGATGTTCGCCCGTATGATACGCTGTGAAGCCGAAAGTGAAGGTGACAACGGAATGAAGTCGGTAGCAACCGTGATCATGAACCGGGTTCATGTGCCATATGGTGAATATATGCGGCTGAACCAGGGCGATCTACGCAAGGTTCTGCTCCAGCCATACCAGTTTACCTGTGCGATGGAAACGGTTTACGGAGAATATAACTCGCAAAACATTTTTAATATACCGGCTAGACAGATGGACTATGAGGTAGCCGATTGGGCGTTATCAGGAAATAAACACCGGGGAGCTGGTGAAAGCCTTTGGTATTATAATCCATTCCAAGCCGGGTGCAGTACATATTTCCCCGCAACCCGCACCGGCGTATTTTTTAACCGGGTCGCCCAGCATTGCTTCTATTCCCCCACTCCAAGCTATGCGCTGACATAAGCGAAGGTGGAACACAACCCAGCAGAGGAGCATTTTTGGTGGCCGTGAATAAAGCAAAAGCACCGATATCAACCACTGTAAAGAATTAACTGAAAGAGAATGGAATCTATTTGTGTTTTGGAGGTTTTTATATGAATGATCACAGATCAACTGGTAATGAACAGGTAACAGCACCTGCCAGATTGCCAATGAAGAATAACACACTGGGAATTACTGCAGCAACACCGATGCAAAATAACACGCTGGGTATGACCGAAACAGCACCGATGAAAAACAATACGCTGGGAATGACTGCCGCAACACCGATGAAAAATAACACACTGGGTATGACCGAAACTGCACCGATGAAAAACAATACTCTGGGTATGGCTGCAGCAGCACCGATGAAAAATAACACACTGGGAATCACTGCAGCAACACCGATGAATCACAACAAAGCCAGAACAGTAACAGCCCCTGTACAGGCTGAAGTCATGCCCACATATAAAAAACAAACTAAACCGGGAAACTACCAGCCCGGTGGTCTCATGGCCGATTATTCCCAGCCTGAAATGCAGCCTGCCGGCTATTATCCGTCCACCATGCCCCAAACAGGTATGGTTCCAACTGCAATGCCGCAAACAGGTATGAGGACACCATACCCGGGAATGGCCGCCCCCGTACCTCAAAGGAGCATGTTCCAGCCCGCTGCACCCCAGGGACAGGGAATGATGCCTATGAACGGCACACAGCGCACCTCCATTATGACCAGTGGGCTTGGAGTAAGGAACAGTGTCCTGACGAGCACCGATTTTACACAGGGCTTTTTACAAACACAAATTGGCCGTCATGTTAAGGTGGAATTTTTGCTCGGTACAAATATGCTTGTAGACCGGGAAGGAGATCTGGTAAAGGTAGGAACGGACTTTATCATCATTCAGGAAACTGAAACGGATGATTATCTGCTTTGCGACATTTACTCCATTAGATTCATCCGGTTCTACTATTAGTCAGGAGTACGGGGATGGTTCCGGAACATGAACCATCCTCTTGTGTTTTTGGATTGCATCAGTAGAAATACTTTTTCGCGAACGGTGTCCTGACACAGATGAACCATCCCCTTGTGTTCCTAGTACTCCGTTGAGCTTCCGGTGGGGCTTTCTTCCCCGCAGATCACCGGGGTGGATGAGTAGCCGTTTCCCAGACGGCTGGCACCAAGGTCTAAAAACAGCTTTGCCTGTTCAGCATTGCGAATGCCCCCGGATGCTTTCACCTGAATTCTGCCTCGGGCGGCTTTCACCATCGCTTCTACAGCCTCGGGTGTTGCGCCCGCACCATAAAAGCCGGTGGAGGTTTTTACAAAATCCGCCTCTGCCCTAATTGCACATTCGGTAGCCTGAGTGATTTCATCCACTGTAAGCTGAGATGTTTCAAGAATAACTTTCAGCAGTATTCCGGCATTTCGAGTGACTTCTGATACGGCCCGGATGTCCTTTTCCACCTCATCCCACAGCTTTGAGCGGATGTAGCCATAATTGGCCACCATGTCAATTTCATGAGCACCTTTTTGAATG
>JAAYJG010000098.1 GCA_012523055.1 Ruminiclostridium sp.
CCTTCCGGAGGTGTGGACACAAAAACTAAAGTTGAGCGCTTGAATGTATTAATTTGTCAAGGTCCGAGCCAGCAATTAGGCTGGGAAAGTTGAGTTAGTAAGAATAATGCTATTGTATGATTTATTTTGGTCTATTCTTTAATTTCTGAACAATTTTTTCACAGTAGAGGCACAAACACAGCTTATTCATATAATGAATTAGGGATGTACAACTATCTTCCGGACAAACCGGAGAAAAGACCATCCTTCCTGTACAACCTGGGTAAATTGATTGATGAAGGAGACTGATGATATGGCACCTTTACTTGAAAAGTATAAAGATCCGTTTCCCATTCCAGGAGTAATCTAACCTGTGGGAACAAAGAAGGGTCAGCCTTACTATGAGCTGGAAATGACAGAATTCAGCCAGAATCTACACAGCGACATGGGAGATACCAGACTCTGGGGATATGCAGGCAGTTACCCCGGACCGATTATTGAAGCACATGAGGACAATCCCATTTATGTAAGATGGATCAATAAACTCCCGAACGAACATTTTCTTCCCATTGATATGACAATTCATGGGGTGATGGATAATCCCGAGGTCAGGGCTGTCGTTCACCTCCATGGTTTGAATGTAAAGCCTGAAAGTGACGGTTTCCTGAACGGATCAAATGCAAGGGATTATGCCTTGCGCTTTTCAGGAGAGCCGGGCCAGATCCTGCCATCTATGAACCAAATCGGTACTGATGGAGGCTTCCTGGAACAGCCTGCCAAATTAAGTACGCTTTCGTTCCTGCCAGCCGAACGTGCAGATGTTATCATTGATTTTACCGGTCTCGAAAACCAGATCTTTAACCTTGTGAATGATTCAACACCACCCTTTGGTACCCCGCTTCCTGAGATCATGCAATTCAGGGTAAGCGGCGAACCTGTAGAAGATGACAGCAGCCTGCCGAGGAAATTGAATAATATAGACCCCCTTCCAATAAAAAAAGCAAAGAAACATTGATATTGTGGTAGGTGTAAACGAATATAACAGATTAATGTTTATGCTCGAAGACAAAATGTGGACTGATCCAATAACAATCAATACAGAATTGGGAAGCGTGGAGGTATGGAATATTATTAATTCCGGAGCGGGTACCCACCCGATTCATGTCCATCTGGTGCAGTTTCAGATTCTAAACCGCCAGCCCTTTAATGTCCAGGAATACACATCGACTAAGAAACTGAAATACATAGGACCTGAAGTACTTCCCGATGAAAATGAAAGAGGGTGGAAGGATACCGTCAAAGCTATACCGGGCTATATCACCAAAATAATTGCCAGATTCGGAGACTTTACAGGGATATACCCCTTCCATTGCCATATTCTTGAACATGAAAATCATGATATGATGCGCCCCTACCGGGTATACAGAGATAAATGCACCGATGAGGATGAAAATGAACATGGGCTTTACATTTTAAAGGATGTTGAAGAGGATGCTGACATTATTGGCCTGAAAGCATATCACCCTGAGTGTAATGAGGTTACTAAACCGGGGACCAGGAATCCGCTGGGATAATTCAATCAGCAGGGTTCTCTATAAAGCCGTGATTGAAGTGAATGAGGAGGGAAGAGGATTCAGGTATGCTATTCTATTTGGAAAAAGATAAGTAGTTTTTGATAAATCAGGAACACTTTCGTTTACATAAACATACTATTAATGGAAAGATAAACTTGACTGCCCCACGGTCTCTTGTTTTTGTTTAAAACTAACGGGTATAGGAGTTAAAATATGCATTACAGGTTTCTTTGTGTGAAATGCTCAAGAAGCCTGTTTTTGTTCGTCATTGGAATACAATAAAAGAAACTTCTCTATCTTCCATGTTCCCTCAGAATCGTTGACGAGGCCGAAAATATTTGGTATTTTGTTATTAGCGCGACGAATCAAGTAAAACTGTATACGAAGAAATTACATTTTGCGATCAAATGGCTTCTTACCATCGAAAATACCAGTCAGGGTAAAGAACAGAAAATGATGGGCGCGTCGCACACCTACATTTTTTGAAGCAACACTCAAAAAGTGAAAGAAGGAGCTGAGGTTACAATGTATCATGCAGAAGATTGGAACCCTAAACAAAAGCTTCTGGGCAGTATCATTCTTGATGAAAAAAAGCTTGACGATGCTGTCGGGTTAACCCTGGAATTACATTCATATGTGCACACATCCGATACAAGCAATATTCAGACAAAAACACTTGAAGATGAACTGTGGGATGGGCTGGACAGAAAAGCCTTCATCACAATGCCTACCATCAAAGATGTGACCATCGCATGGAATCTTTGGCACATTACCCGAATAGAAGACTTGACGGTGAATATTCTGATTGCGGATTCAAAACAGGTATTCGATGATTGGCAGTCAAGGCTGAAGGTTGAAGTGAAAGATACCGGAAATGCCATGAGCGACGAGGAAATCCTTGCTTTAAGCGCCGGGTTGGACATGCTGGAACTTAGGTCTTACAGGAAAGCGGTTGGTATTAGAACAAGAGAAGTTCTTTCAGCGTTGAAACCGGGGGATATGAGGGTTAAGGTAAAGCAGGACAGGTTGAATCGTATCTTCAGCGAAGGCGGAGTGCTGGAGGCAGAGGAATCAAAATGGCTGCTGGATTTTTGGGGTAAAAAGAACATCGCTGGCCTAATCATGATGCCCGTAACACGTCATCAGATTGTGCACTTGAATGATTCATTCAAACTTAAGAAAAAATGTAAAAAGTAGATTTCCTTAGTTGTCAGCATCTTTTTCATTGAACTGAGTATAAAGGCGCTTGGAAAGCTTCTGTCGCTATAAAATAAAAGATTACAACTATAATCATCACATAACTGTCGGTCAGATAGATGAAACATTGTGAGCCGGCTGGTTAAGAATGGAGGAAATATGCAGGACTTTGAAAAACTAGGTACGTTTTATCTTGGCAAGGAGTTGGACACTGAAACAAGGAAACGCAAGGAGGGATATCTGCTATATGATTCCAAGGATCTGACAACACATGCTTTATGCATTGGCATGACCGGCAGCGGAAAAACCGGCCTGTGCATTGGAGTGCTGGAAGAAGCAGCGATTGATGGGATTCCCGCACTGGTGATCGACCCTAAAGGGGATATGACGAACCTGTTGCTGTCTTTCCCGAACCTTGACCCGGCCGATTTCACGCCCTGGGTCAATATCGAGGAAGCAAAAAAGAAAGGCCTTTCCCAGCAGGATTTTGGTGCCGCCCAGGCCGCGCTTTGGCGAAAGGGGCTGGCTGAATGGGATCAGGACGGACAGCGCATCAAAGCAATGCGTGAGAAAACAGATTTCGTTGTATACACACCCGGCAGTACGGCCGGTAACCCGCTGTCCATCGTCCGACTGTGCGCATTGCCTTCTGCTGCAATCCGCAATGATGTGGAAGCCTTGAATGAATTGGCATCCGGAACCTCCAGCAGTTTGCTCGGCTTGCTGGGTATTGATGCCGACCCCATCCAGAGCCGCGAGCACATTCTGATTTCCAATATCCTTCTTTCCTCCTGGGGAAATGGCCAGAACCTGGACCTTGCGGGGCTGATCCAGCTGATCCAGAAACCGCAGTTCAACCAGATCGGTGTCATGCCGCTGGAATCATTCTATCCCGAAAAGGATCGCTTTATGCTTGCCATTCGGTTTAACAACCTTCTTGCATCTCCAAGTTTTGCCTCCTGGATGCAGGGAATCCCTCTGGAAATCGACAAGCTGCTGTATACAGAAACCGGAAAGCCCAAAATCTCCATCCTGTCAATAGCACATCTGTCCGATGCGGAACGGATGTTTTTCGTCTCTCTGGTGCTGAACCAGATCGTTAGCTGGGTTCGCACCCAACCAGGTACATCCAGCCTGCGGGCAATGCTTTACATGGACGAAATTTTTGGCTATTTTCCTCCCGTGGCAAATCCTCCCTCAAAAGCGCCCCTTCTGACGCTGTTGAAGCAGGCAAGGGCCTTTGGCCTCGGGATTATGCTTACAACGCAGAACCCAATGGATCTTGATTATAAGGGACTGGCCAATATGGGGACCTGGTTTATCGGACGGCTTCAGACCGAACGTGACAAGAACCGTCTGATGGACGGCCTTGAAGGTGCTTCACTGACCGCCGGCCAGGTTTTCGACCGGCAGAGGATGGATCAGTTGCTTTCCAGTTTAGGCAGCAGGGTTTTCCTGATGAACAATATCCATGAGGATCAACCCGTTTTATTTGAAACACGGTGGTGTATGTCCTATCTGCGCGGACCCTTGAACCGCATGGAGATCCAAAGCCTGACCAAGGCTCAGCCATCAACGGCTGCAGCCATGCCACAGTATTCAGAACCCGCAGCGGTAACCGAGGCACCCGCAGCAAGGCTGTCGCAACCATTTGAACCCACCGCAGCAGTATCATCTCCACCGGTCATACCAGCCAGTGTTTCCCGTCAGGATACTGCGCCACAGCTTCCCGACACAGTGACCCAAACCTTCCTTCCATACCGAGGCAGCAAGGATGGGTTGGTTTATCGGCCAGCCATTTTAGGTCTTGTAACCGTGAATTATGAAGATAAAAAGAACGGAATTTCCACCTCCGTTGAGATGATGCGCCTGTGCCCCATCAACGACGGACTGGTCCCGGTGGATTGGAGCCAAAGCGAGGTACTTGAGCTTGAACCCGATGCGCTTGAAGCTTCCGGTGCCCCCGGGGCAACATATATGCCGTTGCCTGCCGCCTGCAACAGGAAAACCAGCTATACCAACTGGGAGGCGGATCTTGTAGAGTATCTGTATCGCAATTCCAGCCTGCAGCTATATCGTAATGATTTTTTGAAAAAAGTATCCAATCCGGATGAATCCGAGAGGGACTTCAAGATCCGTCTGCAGCAGGAATCACGGGAGGAAAGAGATCAAGCCATTGATAAACTGCGTAAATCATACGCCACGAAGGTGACAACGCTGGAAGAGCGCATCCGGAAAGCTGAACAGGCGGTTCGACGTGAGAAGGATCAGGCTAAGGACGCTTCCCTTCAAACCGCTATATCAATGGGTTCTACCGTTTTGGGCGCATTATTTGGACGCAAGGTGCTTAGTGCAAGCAATATTGGTAAAGCAGCGACAACCGCCCGGGGGCTTAGCCGCCAGGCAAAGCAATATGGCGATGTCAATCGTTCCAAGGAAACTGTTGAAGCATACCGTGCACAACTGGCCGAGCTTGAAGAGCAGCTTCAGGATGAAATTGATGCTATTACAGCAAAACTCGAAACAAAGGCTGAAGATGTTACTGCATACGAACTCAGACCATTGAAGCGCGACTGTGTGGTCAGAGCCCTGTCACTGGCATGGGAACCGATACGCCGGGATGCCAACTAAGTGAACGGGTTGTTTAGTTTGAGTATTCAAAACTAGTGTTATCTTTCTTAGGGGAGCGTTCCAATGGGTGCGCTCCCCTTATATGTTCGTATGGTATATTCCTCTGAAACACTTCCGGATTGCTGGGTTTTACTCCGTAAAATCCCTTATTGAATGAAAACGCGTAAGTTACAAAAAAGCATCGATGTTTTTAGTGTGGCTTAAGCGTTTTATTACTTCATTTCTCACAGGCAACGGGTCTTTTCTTTGTTGAATGATAGCTTCGGCAGGCATCACAATCTCCATGCCTTATGCATTGATTCCTTTTACATGGACAGACAATAGCAGTTTTGATTATAAATTTTTTAGTCTTTTCAGTCATTGTACAATTTCCTCATCATATATTAAACTTTCTCTCTGATTATATCATATCCACGTTTCAGAAATCATTATTCGTTACTCCTGTGAAACCTGTCTGGGTTTCGTGTCCATTATTCTTTTTAGAGAAAACTACAATGAAAGTTTTATTGATTTCTCCAAAAACCAATGATATGATTTCACTGCAGAAGCTTTATTCTAATCCCGGAAAAACAGGAAGGCGAAAAGAATGAAAAACTATATCCTCACCTATACTAAAACCAGGTTTACCCCCATGGAACCCGTCATAGACGATATTTATATTGAAGATATCGCGCATTCATTGTCGATGCTAGCCCGTGCAAACGGCCATTTTCCACAATTCTACTCAGTTGGGCAGCACAGTTTGAACTGCTGTAAGGAAGCAAAAAAACGTGGCTATTCTGACCGTGTGCAACTCGGTTGTTTGCTGCACGATGGAAGCGAATGCTACATATCTGATCTAACACGTCCGGTAAAACGCCAATTGCCGCAGTATTGCATTGTAGAAGAGAAGCTCCAGAAGCTGATTTACGAAAGATTCGGCCTTGGCGACCTGTCAGATGAAGAGATGCAAAGTATAACAGATGTAGATGATACACTTTTGTACTATGAGTTTGTTGCGTCAATGGGTGAACCGCCAGCTGAAGTTAAACTGCCGCCTGTTACGATGAAGCATGATTTTTCTCAACGAGATATGAATTCTGTTGAAAGTGAATTCCTGTATTCATTCCGGAAATTAACGCAGTTAAAACAGGAAAAAAACCATCAAGGAGCAGACTACATAGGTATTGATGGATGCAGAGCGGGTTGGGTTGCTGTAAAAGTATCTGAAGACGGTTTCGAGGTTGATCTATATAAAAGCATTGAAGAAATCTGTTCAAAATATGACGATGCCGCTTATATGTTGGTAGATATGCCAATTGGTTTGCCGGAATCTAATGACGATATACGGCCGGATTCCGAAGTTCGTATGTATTTGTCTGGAAGAAGCTCCTGCATTTTCAATACTCCTTGCAGACAAGCCGTATACACTGATGAGTACCATGAAGCAAGCATGATCAACAAGTGCATTTTGGGTAAAGGCCTCAGCAAGCAGTCTTTCTCTATCAGCCCGCATATAAGGGAAATTGATAGATTACTTCAGAAACGGCCGGATTTGGCAGAAAAGCTGAATGAAAGCCATCCAGAATTTTGCTTTGCGATCCTGGCTTCCAGAACATTCATATTACCACTATACAACAGCAAACACACACCTGAAGGTCATGAAGACAGGGTAGAAACATTACAGGAGTATTATGACAAAACCTACGAGTTTGTTTCCTATATCATGGATAATCCTCGTTTATCAGGATTGATAATAGACTGTTTAGATGCATTATGTCTGGCTGTAAGCGCATGGTTAGGTTCTAAACATGGGTATAAATCAATTCCGGCAAACCCACCAAAAGACAGATTTGGGTTACCAATGCAAATGGTTTATCCGTTTGTAAAGGAAATAAAACTATGAGTCAAATGTATTATAAACGACTTATCATACTTGTGAAATATGGCTAGAAAAAACCTTGTGGAGGTTAGGTATGAGGGTTCATTATTATGCTCATGTTATCTATGATAATCCAGATTCCTATTCTTATGAATTCATCCTAGACGATGATCGCATTGAAGAATTGTCAGAACAAATTCTAAGTGAAATCCAGAACAATTACAATGAAATAGAAAAACTGGGAAAATTAAATGCCATAGGCATCAGAGGATGGGAGGACTATTTTGAAGAAAACGGGATTAAATATAAAGAGGGAGACTGGTTTCCTCATAAAGTAGTTATTGAGAGCATTCAATCAAATGCGTTTAAAATTCTAAAAAGCAATATAAAAAGCAATGAAAAATATAACGCTCTTAACCAGGCGGTCAATCAATACACCCGACTATATGATTTTAAAAGCCTAATGTATCATGAATGTGTATTTTTGATAGAATTATTTGACAATAGCCATGATTTTGCAAGACATCTTTTCCAATACTTAAAGGATTCCATAGATTATGTGACATGTTTGGAGCCTTTTGAAAAGAGGATAGATAATTTTTTACGCCTAATCGAGAATAAAAACTTCCCTGATTCAGAATTTGAAGAAGATATATTGAACTGCTGGTTAACCGATTACAGACAAATTTTTGAGGAGGATTATGAAGAAGACTAAGAGAAAATAGAAAACATCTGGAAGGAAGGTTTAATTTTTGTTTAAAAACTTTTTGATATGTAGTAAGATATTGTTATATGGAATGAAAATAGTAAAAATGTGTAATTACGAAACTGTGTTCATACTATAGCATCTATAAAATGAAATATTCCAATGGAAGCTTTCAAGGAGGTTCACGGATGAAATCGGTTTTGCAAACATGTGTACCAAGAGAAGAACTGCTGAATGAAACATTTACACCAATGCAGAATTTTTCTTCAGGGAAGCAACATTTCCGACGCAAGGTTTGAAAACCACACTTAATGAAGTGTTTAGGAGAATATCAGGTGACTTAACTGCACCAGCCATACACCGACTAGAAACCGCTTTTGGCGGAGTAAAAACACATACACTGATAGCATGTACGCATATTGCAGCACGAGGGAATGAAATATCGGACTGTTTGTCCGGGGTGCTTGAGCCCGATTAAAAAGATTTCTTTTCGTGGAAATTTGCCTTTGAATGAGGAAGCCGGCTCGAAATTGGCTCTAATATTTAAGCTTCAGGAGCGCATCAATGATATGACCGCGTGGAGTTGACTGCATGGCGTGTTCAGCGTTTCAGCAGGGAAGAAGCATCTTACTGGCTGACAAGGGCAACCTTGTTCGGAACAAAAGCAAACCTTTGGGCACTTTCCGGGATGAGGCTGATGCTTTGAGGCCAGCCGGGCGATTCAGGCATCACTGAAATGCTTGAAAGGGTTAGAAAATAAACAAGATAACCAATTAAAAAGAATGGAGGGATCTCTTTGAAAGCAATACGGTTGCAACGGTTCAAAGCTTTTGAAGACTCCGGGTGGATAGAATTCAAACCAATCACTTTACTTTTTGGTTATAATTCCGCAGGGAAAAGCAGTATACTTCAGGCATTGTTCATGCTGAAACAAAGCATTAAGAATATGGCGGATGAAGTTCCCTTTGTGTTTTCATCCGAAAAGGGAATTGATCTGGGCGCTTTCGAAGATGTGGTTCATAAGCATGAAATCGATCACAAGCAGCCTATGGTTATCTCATTAAGGGTGGATATCGCGAGGAAGGCGTTACAGGTTTTATACAATGGAAACAGCATGTTTATGCGGGAAGAACCACAGAATTATCTTAAAACAGATATTGATTCTGACAGCGAAGAAAAATCAACAATTGAGTTTTCCATAGAGATCTCATATAACCAGAAGCGCAGGTTTATAGCAGTGAAAGGCTTCACATTGACAGATATGATGAGCGGAAAAACCATTCTGGCAATGAAGAAGAAAGGTGTATCAGAAAACGAGAAGCCAGAGTACTTTTCGGATTATTTAAACTGTAAAAATAAAAAGGTTCCTATCAGCTGGTATAATTTTATTCCCATTGTAAAACCGGAAGGTGAATTTGAAAGAATAACAGCTGTAACCGAGCAATTACGAAAAACAATTGATACAAGGCTGGACGGAATGATCAGTGTCGGGCCGCTAAGAGTGCTTCCGGAAAGAACAATGCTGTTTACAGGGGAAAGGCCGGCAAGTGTCGGAATGAAAGGGGAAGATACTTTTAAGCTGTTATTCAATGATAAACACAGCGCTGCCCCTTTACATCTGGAGGAACTGCTGAACGAATACCTGAGCAAATATCATTACCGATATGATTGGAATTTATTAAAGACCAATCTTGGTCAGTTCGTATTAAAAGATACGATCACTGGAATACCAGCCAACATTGTAGACGTTGGGTTTGGCATTTCGCAAATTCTACCAATCGCTGTTCAACTGTATGCGACCGGTAAAAACCAAATTCTTCTTCTGGAGCAGCCTGAAATCCATTTGCATTCAAAAGCCCAGGCCGATATTGCTGATCTTCTGATAGATGCCTTAAAACTGCAGCGTAAGACAATCATTGTTGAAACCCATAGTGAAAACCTGTTATTAAGGCTAAGAAGAAGGGTCGTTGAAGGCCTTATTACGCCGGAGGACATTGGGCTGTATTATGTGGATCAGGTTAACTCAGTCAGCAAGGCGTATCTGATGAATGTGAATGTATTTGGTGACATTGAAAACATGCCTGATGCTTTTAAAGAATTTTTCATCGATAATTATAATGAAATTATGGGGCTTCATAAGGCAAAAGGGGAAAAGCTGAGTGAAGATATAACACAGGGCTAATAAAGGTGGGAATAGTGTGAGGCTGGTAATTGATACAAACATATGGGTGAAAGCTCTTACAGATCTTCCTCATTATAAATATGATTGCGAAAGTTTTCTAATCCATTTTGTAGACGGCATTCATTCACTTGTTGTGGATTACAAATGGGAGATTTTGAAGGAGTATGACGACAATTTGAAAGCGTTTGAAAGGTATAGAATTTTTTATACGATGCTCGAGAAGACCGGCAGAATAAGCTTTACTGATACCACCATCCCTTCTAAACATATAAAAAAGCTCAATGAATTACATTTTCATGAGAAAGAAGACCAGATATTTACCGGTGCGGCTTATAACACAGACAAATGCATTGTTACTGAAGACAGCGATTATGGGAAGGGAACGGAAGAGAAGTCAAAAATTGATGAAAAACAGGCAGTTCTGCGGTATATGCAGGAGGAAATGAATTTGAAAATATACGATGCTTCCGAAGCAAAACGGGAGCTTGTTGAAGGAGAAAGAGCATGAACAACTTGTATGGATCGGATACACGGTTAATAGAAGCTGGTTTTCCTTGCCATCAGGTTGGGGCGGAAACTCAAAGAGAACGGGATACAGGTAAAGCGCCACCAGTAAACCGTTTAGGAAGCCGCGGATTTACATTTGAAGTTTATCAGGCAGGTGGCTGCGAACCTTCTACGCGACGGACGTACCGCCATAAAGGAAGATCGGTTCTGGCCAATGGTGGATGAATTGGAAAGGCGGTATGAAAACCGTGATGTTATCTCTACGAACATATGGTCAACTCCCTTCAAGCTGAGAGAACCGATGCTTCTTTTTCCTGTACAAGTTCCAGAAATGGGCGACAGGACATCTGTTCAGGCGAAGAAACTGCTTCGTGGAATAGCACTTTCAGAAGCCAAAAGAGTGGCAGATATGAAACGGAAAAGGGCAGAAATAACACTGGAATCAATTATCAGCAGGCTTGAAAGATTAACCCGGGGCGGGCTGGGTGAGTAGAACCGTTTAATTAAGTCTAAATCTGAAATCAGAGAAGCTCTCATGTCATGAGAGCTTTTTAACAGCGTGAATTTGCGGAATTTATGTTATGCGTTGAAATTTAAGCTTTCGGCGGCCTGCCTCTACGTTTACCTGTATCAGTAACCAGTTTCACAACAGGAACAATCGCAGCTTCTGACTTAGGTGGCCTGCCCCTGCGCTTGCCAGTACCAGTAATGGTATTCACAACGGGAGTAATCGTAGCTGTCACTTTGGGTGGCCTGCCCCTGCGCTTACCAGAATCAGTAACAGAATTCACAACGGGAGTAATCACAGCTGTCACTTTCGGCGGCCTGCCTCTACGTTTACCTGTATCAGTAACCGGTTTCACAACAGGAACAATCGCAGCTTCTGATTTGGGTGGCCTGCCCCTGCGCTTGCCTGTACCACTAACTGGTACAACGCTATCGGCGGTCTTTTTTGCTGCAAGCTCTACAGTCTTAATATTTTCATCAGATTCCAGTTCAATTCCAAACATTGCGGACAAATCATCACTGGCGATTGCCCTGCGGCTTTTTCTTCCAGCTTTCGTCAGCAGCTCATCCGACTTTTGGGTAATGGCTTCGCTAATCAGATCGCTAATATTCACATTGCGCAGTAAAAAGAACAGGGAGGGATCTTCATCCAGGCGCGCCCCTATGCCGTACATGACCGCAGATACGTGCTTGCACATGGAGGCGTAATCCGGACAGCTGCAGGAAAGCTTGATTTCTTTCGGGCTGGGAAAAAGCCCATTGCCTTTTTGGGTAAACAATTCAGATAATGCCTTGGGGAATTTCCCGATCAAAAGCTCCTGCATGGAACCAATTTGCCCTTTACAGGTTTGTGTGATGGCATTCCATACTTTCTCGGACAACGGGTCTATGGAGATTTTTATTTCATATGGCTTTTGCCTGCTTCCCTGAACTAATGCTTCAATATGCCCGGAATTGACCACAAGATGCAGTATACAACCGTGCCGAACATAGCCCCTTCCGCGCTCCAGGCGGTAAGCGTAATCCCGGTAACTTTCCAGGTTACTGTTCCAGGCTTCACCCCACCAGGTTCTGGCCAGTTTTCTTCCCGAAATAGTAATCGGCTTTATGTCAGGCATTTTTTTCCGTAGCTTATCAAGTGCCGCTTTTGCACGGGCTATCTTCTCTGAAACCGGTACATACTCAAAATAACCGTACCCCATCGTGAACACTCCTTTTGATCTATGTCAACTTGAACAAATCCATTAATTGCTGGTTGCCAAATTCTGTAATCCATTTCTCCTGCATATCCGGGATGATCTCTTTTGAGATCTTTACCTTTTCCTCAATTAGCGCGTCAATTTTTTCTTCAATGGTGCCTTTGGTGATGAATTTATGAACAATGACGTTTTTGTTCTGCCCTATCCTGAAGGCTCTGTCGGTGGCCTGGTTTTCCACGGCAGGGTTCCACCAGCGATCAAAATGTATGACATGGTTTGCCGCAGTCAGGTTCAACCCAACCCCACCGGCCTTTATCGACAAAACCAGATACGGGATATATTCCTTTCCCTGAAACCGATCCACTATTTCCTTGCGCTTTTTTACCGGGGTCTCACCATGAAGGACCAGCCCCCTATGATGAAAAACAGTTTCAAGGAATTGGTTCAGATGATCGGTAATCTCCCTGAACTGCGTGAATACAAGCACTCTTTCACGCTTTTCATAAATTGACTCGCATATTTCCCCAAGACGCAGGAACTTTCCGCTTTCTTCACTGGAATATACTTGCTGGCCCATGTATTGATCGGGATGGTTGCAGATTTGTTTGAGCTTCATCAAAGACGATAAAATCAGACCTTTCCGTTCCATACCTTCGCCGGTTGTTTCAAGTTTAACCTGGATGTCATTAACCAGATTATTGTATAGCATGGCTTGTTTTTTTGTCAATTGGGCAAAGGTTTTCATCTCAATTTTATCGGGCAGGTCTGCAATAACCGATTTATCTGCTTTTGAGCGACGTAGGATGAAAGGGGCCACCACAGTTTTTAAACGTGCATAGGAGGCTTCATTCTCCTGCATTCTCTTAATAAACTTTGTGAACTCGCTTGCGCTTCCTAAAAGCCCCTGGTTTAGAAAATCAAACAGGGACCATAGGTCGGACAGTCTGTTTTCTATTGGTGTTCCGGTCATGGCAATACGGAAGGACGCCTTCACCTGTTTGGCTGCTCTGGCTTGTTTGGTGCCGGGATTCTTGATGGCCTGGGCTTCGTCCAGAACCAGTAAATCCCAATCATGAGCCATTACCCAGTCATATCGAGACAACATCCCATAGGTTGTGATGAAGACATCAAAAAGTTCGCCAGCTTTTTTCTCTGAAGGCTCCGCCCCATTCTTCAATTCGGCGGGATGCAGTACGCACAGCTTTACACAAGGCGCAAATTTTTTGAATTCTTCAAGCCAATTCCCGATCAGCGAAGCGGGGACAACAAGAAGCGTCTTTTCCTTTTTGATGCCAAGGTTTGAGTTGATTAATGCAATCACCTGCAGGGTTTTCCCCAACCCCATATCGTCTGCCAAACATGCGCCAAGGCCCATTCTTTTCATAAGCGCAAGCCAGGAGAAACCGCGCTTTTGGTATTCGCGCAGGCAGGCATGGAAGTGATCCCCAAAGTGCAATTCTTCGACTGTATGGGGCTGCAACATTTTTTCTACGATGTTTTTCAGCCATTCACCGTGTTCTATTTCAACCTGGCAGGCATCATCATCCATAGATGTTGATAGTTTCGCCGTATCCCACTGAAGCCTCATCGCTTCCAGAAAGTTCATATCAGAACCGAACCTTTGGGCTTTTTCGAAAGCTTTCAGTGTTTCCGACAGCCTGGCATGGTCAACTTCCACCCATTTCCCTTTGATCAGGATCAGGCCTTCAGCTTCATTCATCAAGGCGTGCAATTCCTCCTCCGACAGGGGCTCTCCATTAACAGACAATCTGACGTTATAGTCAAGGATAGCCTCATAGCCCAGCTTTGAAGGATTCTTTTGTCCAATTTGAACCGATACCCGGGGAGAATAGGCTCTCCTTTTCCACCAATTAGGTATCCGGCATAAAATTCCTGCTTCCTCGTAAAGGGGGATCTCCTTTAAAAAAGTATATGCTTCGCCTGCTTCCAGACCGATGGGATGAAAAATATCACCTGTCTCAATAAGCTCCTGTATAAAATGGCTTTTGCCCGCCGCTTTGTTCACAGTGGATAACAAAGACAGCAGCGTATCTTTTTCATTTTTATATTCCACAAGTGCGTTCTTTAGGGGAAGGTGCTTTGATTTTCCCGTGTTGGTCATACCGGAGGAATAGGTTGCCATAAACGCAAACGGGTTATCTGAGTTTTTGTTTTCAACCAGATGGAAGAAAACACGGCCAACCGGATGAATGGCAGGGTTCTTGTCCGCAAAATAATCCGACACCTTGCCCTGGTAACTGGTTAGTTCGGAAATAAAAACCCCGTGAAGCTTGCCCCATTGCTGTACAATCCATTCGGCAGTCAGGTATTCGTTCCCATTCATGAACGGAGCATTTTCAATCAACCGCTCGGCTTCAGCCGGATCAGGCTTCAATTCCATTTTCTCTCTAACGAGTTCGAGATCAGGGTTTAGCGTCAGGAAACTGATGTAGGACGCTGAAACAGACCACAAAAAATTAACGCTGGAAGATATGCCTTCGGGTTTTGAGAAACCCAAGTTATATAATGCCTTGTTTGCGTCCATGCAATAGGCACCATAGAAGGATTGTTGCATACTTAATGAGTTTTGCTCAGGGGCTTCATCGCATTCCTGCCAGTCAAGGCAATACCCTTCGGGGTACAGCCAACCGGTAAGCTCTTTGCAGCTTATTTTTTCACCTGTGGTACTTAAGCTCAATGTCATTTCCATACCTTCTCCAATCATCATTGCTATGAATATACCACACACAAACGATATTGGACAACATATTTGAAAACGAAATTATATCTGTAAGGAAATAAATTGACATTAAGTTTCGGCTAATTTATAATATAACTAGAAATTAGCCGAAAAGAGGTGTGCGATGTATATCAAAAGACAGGTCGAGGACACCATCAAAAAGGTATCGGAAATGTATCCTGCTGTCATTGTAACCGGACCAAGGCAGGTTGGAAAAACGACAGTTCTAAAACAGCTTTATGGAGATATAAAATATGTAACCCTCGACAACCCGGAAACTTTGGAGTATGCCAGGAATGAAGGCGGTCTGTTTTTTAAGACGTATATTCCTCCGGTTGTTCTTGATGAAGTGCAGTACGCGCCTGAACTGTTTCCATATATAAA